>NZ_JAPWCB010000024.1:0-18987 GCF_041433745.1 Gemella sp. 27098_8_149
CAGTTAAAGTACCAGTAACAGTAGTTGAAGGAAAAGAACAACTTGTACCGAAAGGTGATAAACCAGATCCAAAAGATAACATTACTCCAGGAAATTACCCAGAAGGATCAACATTCGAATACGAAACACCAGTAGATACTTCTAAACCAGGTAAAAAAGAAGCTGTTGTAATCGTTAAGGATAAAGATGGTAAAGAAATTGTACGAGTTCCTGTAGTAGTTAATGTGGTAGAACCAAAAGTTACACCAATTATTGTTCCAGAAAGAACTAAACTTACTAAAAAAGATGTAGAAAAACACATCGAAATTCCAGGAGTAACTGGATGGGAAATCGTAGGGGAACCAGAACTTCCTGAAACATTCCCTGCAGGTGTAAGACCATCAGCAACAGTTACAGTTAAATTACCAAATGGTAAAACAATTAAAGTAGAAGT
This sequence comes from Gemella sp. 27098_8_149, assembly GCF_041433745.1. Taxonomy (NCBI): domain Bacteria; kingdom Bacillati; phylum Bacillota; class Bacilli; order Caryophanales; family Gemellaceae; genus Gemella; species Gemella sp. 27098_8_149. The sequence continues at coordinate 434 of NZ_JAPWCB010000024.1, forward strand.
ACCAGTAATTGCTACTCCAACTGTAACACCAATCGTTGTACCTCAAGGAACAACAATTACACCAGATGATGTTAAGAAACACGTTAATATTCCTAAAGAATCAGGATGGGAAATTATTGAAGTTGGAGAAATCCCAACAACAGAAACACCAGGAGATAAAACAGGTGTTAAAGTTAAGGTGAAATTACCAACTGGAGAAGTAATTGAACTAGAAGTACCAGTAAAAGTTACACCAAAAGAAACTCCAGCTCCAAGACCAACAGTGAAAACAACTCCAATCGTAGTAGAAGTAGGAACTCCAATTACTAAAGAAGATGTTAAGAAACACGTTGAATTACCAAAAGATGCTGAAATCGTAGAAGTTGGAGAAATCCCAACAACAGAAACAGCAGGACAAAAACCAAGTGTTAAAGTTAAAGTTAAATTACCAACAGGAGAAATTGTTGAAGTAGAAGTACCAGTAACAGTAACTCCAAAAGCAACTCCAACACCACGTCCTGAAAAACCATCAACACCAGAAGTACCAGCTACTCCAGAAGCACCAAAAGCTCCAGTAGCTAAAGCAGGTGAAAAAGTATTACCAAATACAGGTATAGCTGATAACAATTCTACATTAGCAGGATTAGGCTTAGCAATCTTAGGATTAGCTGCTGCAGCAAGAAGACGTAAACAAAAATAATATAAACTATTATTTGGGTAATATTACTTTGATATAGTTAATAAAGAAGCACGCTTGACGAAAGTCAGGAGTGCTTCTTTTGTTTATTGGGGTTGTATACTAAATGGCTCTTTGTCAAATTCGGGGCATGGAGAAAAATAGGAAATGAGATCTAGGCAGCATTTTGCTGCTTAGATTTTTTCTTATTTTCTTTAAGCTTGATATTATTTTTATACTCAGAAACAAATAATCTAGACATAATTAAAATACGTAGTCTGAAATTACTAAAGCTAGAATATCCATAAGATACTCTCTTTAGTAGTTTTATTTTATTATTAAATCCTTCTAATGGGCCATTAGAATACACATATTTAACAGAATTAAACATATATTCTTTGTGCTTTTTCATAGTATTTATAGCCTTAGCTACACCTTTAGATAATCCTCTAGTGTCCATATCTATATACTTCTCTAATTCTACAGAATCTTTAGCCTTAATAGCTTCTCTTATCTCATGTACTCTCTCATAGCTGGCTGTAAATTCAGTATCTATAGCTAATATATAATCTAATACTACTTTTCTGGTTACATAGCGTTTAAAGCTTCTAGAATAGAATATTTTTGTTGAATTTACTTTATCTCTATCTTCTAATATTACTTTCCAGAAGTTCTTTAGAATAGTGTAAGTAGAACCTTTTTTATTCTTATATTGATTCATTAGTTTTACTCTAGCTTTATTTAATTCTCTATTAATATTTTGAACCATGTGGAATCTATCTATTATTATCTCAGCGTTAGGGAACATCTCTCTAATCATATTCATATAAGGTGGATAAATATCTATACAAATCGTTTTTACTTTCTTTCTTACTTTTCTTGAATATCTCATAAAGTATTGTTTTAATATATGTTGTGTTCTTCCATCTACAATATCTATAAAATCATGTGTTCTAGCATCTATGAATACGAAACTCATTCCATTTTTACTATCTTTAGTTGATTTTATCTCATCGAAACACAGGTGTTCTGGTAGGTTTGAATGAGTCTTAACTTCTACAGCTTCTCTACATGATTTCATTACTCTTACTACTGTAGATACTGATACATTACTTAATTCAGCTATATCTTTAAATGATAGTGTCTTAGAAAGATTCTTCATAATGAGAAATATAAGATTTTTAGATATACTGCAGTGTTTTTGTACAAATGATGTTTCAGCACAAAACTTAGAATTACATTCTTTACATTTAAAGCGCTGTTTCTTTAATCTTAGATATGTAGGGCATTCTGACATCTTTAATAAAGCTACTTTTAAAGGATCGCCGAATCCATTTTTAACTATATTATTTCCTTCTTTCTTACAACCGCAGTTTGTACAACACTTTGGTTCATATGATAAAGCTCCATGAAATATGAATGTATCTTGACCATCTACATTTATTAAATCAAGTTTATCCTCCATAGTTATATTTTGGTCTTTTATTAATAGTAAATTTGTGATAAAATTAGACATGACAAATATCCTTTCTTAGTTAATTATTTTTCTACACTTTAATTATATTGGATATTTGTCTTTTTATATATAAAAATTGAAATCCGGGGCATGGGGACACTATCAAATTTGCTACAAATAGTTATCTTAAATTAGAACTTTATAAATTATATTTTGAAAGTTGAATATATAGTACATTTATGTTTTATATGGTAAACTAGAATAAAATAATTCATGAGGTGTAATATGTTAAAAAATATATTAGAAAATGTTTTATCTTCAGGAAGTAATGGATCAGATGATAAAATTAAAGAATTAATTAATAACATTATAGGTGGAAATCAAGCTCCATCATTCGTTACTGATATTCTAAATAAGGCATTAGAACAACTAAATCAGGGTGCAGGCTCAGCGCTTGTAGCACCGATGATTAATAAAGTATTAGAATCATATTCTAAGGAAAATTCATTAAGTAGCGATATGAGTGAGTTGTTTAATATCACCAGTAATAGTGGAAGTGGCCTTAGTGATATCGCTGGAAATATTATTAACACATTAATTAAAAAATAGTGAAGAAAAAAGAAGCCGCGGTTAATGGCTTCTTTTAGTTTATTATTAGCATAACCTATGCTAGCAAGTCTCTCCACCTCAAGATGAGCCGGCTCCTGCTGTACAACCATAACAATGCATACCAGTAACAATTCTACGTATACCCGTATGATTATCTACAAGCTGACTCACATGATTAACTTCACCTGAGATTTTAAGCTTTTCGATGTAGTTAAAGTCACAATCATATAAAGATCCATCAGGACCAACAGAAATCATGTTTCTACACATTAGACCTGGCAATGTTGCAGGATTGTATGCTTTATAAAGTTTATTCATATATCCTTCATATAAATCTTCTCTATGTAAAAATTCAGAGAATCTTCCAATAGGATTGTTTGTTATTGCAAATAGGTTATTAAAGACAATTTCAAAATTGTCATATAGTTTTTTCTTATAAGTTTTTTCTAATGCTTCTTGTTTAGGAGGTAAAAATGCTCCATTTGGATTATAGACTAGGTTTAAGATAAGGTCTTCTTCTTTCCCATAACCTAATTCATTTAGTCTTCTTAGTACCTCTATTGACTTAGGAAAAACACCTTTTCCACGTTGCTTAGCTACGACTTTTTCGTTGTAGTAGGGTAGAGACGCTACTACTTGAACCTTTAAGTCGCGATATAGTTCTGGTATATCTCTATAAGCTGGAACGTCTAGGATAATAAGATTTGTTCTTACGATTACAGTTTTGGCATACTGTGAGATTTCTTTTAAAAACCATCTAAAGTTTGGATTCATCTCAGGAGCCCCACCTGTAATATCCATTGTTTTATATTTACCAACTTTAAATGCTTCGATTATTTGTTCAAAAGTTTCTCGAACCATGTTATTTTTCCTTGTAGGACCACCATCAACATGACAGTGACTGCATGTAATATTACATAAACTACCTACGTTAATTTGCATAACTTCAGGAAATTCTTCAGTTAATAAATATTGTTTTTCCTCAACTTGGTCAAAAAATTTAGGAATATTTAATTCTGTCATAATAATACTAGTTTATTAATTTATCAGAAAGTTCTTTACTTTGAAGACCGTGTACAAGAGTAATACCAGCTTTCATTGCTGCTGCAACGTGAATAGCTTCTGCGATTTGATCTTGGTCGCATCCTTCTTCTAAACAAGTACTAGTATAAGCATCAATACAATAAGGACAAGCTTCAGCATGAGCTACCGCAAGTGCAATAAGAGCTTTTTCACGAGTTGTTAGTTCACCCTCAGCCATAACATTACCGTAGTAATTCATAAAGTTTTTCCAGTAATCAGGTGCGTCTTCTCCAAATTTCCCTTCACCAAATTCGATTAAATGTTTCTTTTTAAAATAGTCTGCCATATTTATTCTCTCCTTTAAAAATTTATATAATTTTATTATATGTTAGTTTGCATAAATAATCAATGAAATTGTCCGATTTATGGGATTGACTCAAAAATCGTGATTTCGGAGAAAACGATTTTGTCGAGTCATCACCGCATAGTTTATTAGATATCTAAAAAGCTTTCATAAAGCGAATTTAGATATCAATAAACCACTTGCGTTGTACGTTAGAATTTTTAGTGCCATAGACACGTTAAGATTCTTACGTATAACGTATGCAAGGACACACCAAGAAGTGAGTCATAAGACGAAACTGATTGGATTGTGTCTACTGCTGAGGCTATGAGTTTTCATGTAAACTATTTTAAAATTTAGTACTTTTGGTTCAGCCCCTCAATTAAAAAATAATTTTAAAAATTCTTAAATCTATTATCTTACATCTCTATACATTTTTGCTATTTCTTCTACTGGAACTCCACGTCGATACATTTTTTGGTATTGTTGCATCTGCCACATTGTTTTTACAGTATGATTTTTATATCTTCTCGTAGATGTTGTGATAGGGGAGTCAATTACTGTAATTTTGTAACTTAGTGCACTTAAATCTTCAGAGAGTTTATAATCTTCCATTAAAGGCATGTCCTTATATCCTCCAACTTCATTAAAAACTTTTTTGGTTAGAAATATCGCTTGATCTCCAAAGGCAAGGTTAGTAATACTTGCACGCATATTTGAAACAAGAGAATTTACCCACATAGGAAAGCTACTTGGATAAAATCTAATCTTTAGACATCCAACTTCAGTAGGGCAAGCAAGAACTTTTTCTATTACATCTTTTTGAAGAACACTATCGCAATGAATGAACCATAGAATATCCCCCTTAGCAATTTTTGCCCCATAATTCATCTGATTTGCTCGTCCTTTTTTATCTGATAAGTGATATGAGTAACCGAAATAAGAAAGTTCATCTAAAATTTCTTTTGTCTTATCTGTCGAACCACCATCAACGAAAAGCACCTCATGTTCCTTTATATTATGCAAACAATATAGATTATAGACGAAATCACGTATTGTTTTTTCTTCGTTATAAATTGGCACAATAATAGTAATCATAAATACACTCCTAAAATAATAATTAATATAATTATAACATGTAACAAAGTATTTCAAAATGATATTTACCTTTAAACTTAGGATTTAAAGTATTTTTAATAAAAAATTTAAAAAATTACAAAATATATATTGACAAAGTGACTGTATCTGTCGTATAATCACAGTAGATACAAGAAAACGTTTTTAATATCTAATTGAATTATACAAATTAATCTTAAAAGAATTAATAAGGAGGAGTATGATGGATATAAAAATTTCTAATATGTCATCTGTTCCGATTTATCAACAGGTGGCTACACAAATAAAGAGTAGTATTCTTAATGGTAGCTTAAAATGCAATGATCAATTACCTTCTATTAGAAGCTTATCTAAAGAGCTAGAAGTAGGTATAATAACAGTAAAAAAATCATATGAAGTATTATTACAAGAAGAACTCATATATTCTAAAGGAGCTGTGGGATATTTTGTAAATGATATAGATTTAGCTACTGTATTATCTATAAAAAAAGAAGAGTATTTAGTTGAACTAAAGGTAATAATTGATAATGCTATTAATGATGGACTTAATATAGAAGATATTAAGGATATAGTTGATAAAGTATTGGAGGAAAAAATTTATGATAAAAGTGAATAATTTACAGATTAATAAAAAGTCATTTCAACTAGGTCCTATAGATTTGGAGTTAGAAGGCGGATATGTGTATGCAATAACAGGTAATAGTGGGAGTGGTAAAACACTATTTCTTCAAACACTATTAGGTGCAATGCCATCAGAAACCAATGCAATTATCTATAATAGTTTGAACTTTCAACAAAATGCAGTAGAAATTAAGAAACTATATTCATATGTTGCCGATAAACCATTGTTTTCAGACACTTTACAGGTAAATGAAGTTCTATATAAAATATCTAAATTAGATGAAAGATTTAATATAGATAAATGTTTTGAATTTCTAAATAAACATAAGATTGTTCTTCATAGTAAAATTTATGAATTGTCTCAAGGGGAGAAAAAAATATTGTTATTTGCAATAGGATATTTTACTATGTCTAGAATATTAGTACTAGATAATCCATTTTCTGGAGTAGGACTAATAGCCAAAAAAGAAATATTAAATCTTCTAAGAGATTATATAGATGAAAATAAAATGATTATTCTTGTAACTGAAGATCCTTTAGTGATAAAGAGTTTAGCAGATTATATAATTGTTTTAGAAAATGGAAGAATTAATACTAAAGAAGATATAGTAGAGCTACAAGAAAGATTTAACACTACAGATATAGAAAAAATTTTACTTTCTATTATGAAGGGAGAGAACTCAAATGATTAAACAAAAATACGATACAAACTTTGGCGCAATTTGGAATTTAATTTCAAATAGAAATTATACGAAACCTTTATTATATAAGAGTTTATATTTACTATATTATTTTATTACCATCACTGTAGTACTTGAGTTATTATTTCATAAAACTTATATTATTTTAGCTGTTATTAGTTCAATAATTATTGTGATAAATGGAAGAAAATATGATGATCCTGAAAAACAATTTATTGAATATCTACCGATTTCATTAAAAGATAAAGTAAGATATATTTACTATACAACTTATATAACTTTATTCTTTGGGGGAATAATATCTCTTGTATTAGATTATATTTATCGTAAAGTTAATCCTATTGAATACCTATATGCAATAATAGTAGTTATAGCAGTATCAAATTTTGCTGTAATCCAAATGATTAAGACAAAAATAACACTAATATACTTCTTTATATATGATATTATTATTTATCAATTTATAGTAGGAATCTTTCGATTTTCTTTAGTGCCTTTTAGTGGATATATAGGTCCAAAATATGATAATACGCAATTTAGTTTAATAAAATTAGCACTATTAATAGTAATCACATTGGTATACTACTTTGTTAGCGTAAATATTTTATTAGCTCATAATAGAGAAAATAAACGAGTAGATAAAAAGTATAAAGGAAAACTTGCTTTAATTCTGTTCCTTTTAATAAGTACAAGTGTCTTAAAAATTTATACATTTGAAGCTAATATGTTCTTTGAAGGAATTAAAGAAGGAACTAAAGATGCAACTAGAGTTGAACTAATAAATACTTATAATGAAACCAAATAAGGTTAAGCAAGGATAAATCGAAAATTTAATAAATATGAAAAAGCTAGTGACTTGATAAATAAGAGATTAAGTCGTAGCTTTTTTGTATTATAGAAAAGTAGGGAAGGTATAAAAAAAGAAGACTTGGATAACCAAATCTTCTTTGTATTAATATTTCTTATTTGAATTCTGCTGTGTTAACACGAACTCCAGGACCCATAGTTGTAGTTACAGCTACAGATTTGAAGTAAGTTCCTTTAGCAGCAGCTGGTTTAGCTTTAGCTAAAGCGTCTTGAACAGCGTTGAAGTTTTCAACTAAGTCTTCAGTTGAGAATGAAACTTTACCGATTGGAGTGTGAACAACACCAGCTTTTTCAGCACGGTATTCAACTTTACCAGCTTTGATTTCATTAACAGCTTTAGTAACGTCCATAGTTACAGTACCAGTTTTAGGGTTTGGCATTAATCCTTTAGGTCCTAATACACGACCGATTTTACCAACTTCTCCCATCATGTCTGGAGTAGCTACGATTACGTCAAAATCAAACCAACCTTGTTGGATTTTAGTGATGTATTCACCTTGTCCTACGTAGTCAGCTCCTGCTGCTTCAGCTTCTGCTGCTTTATCACCTTTAGCAAAAACTAAAACTTTAGCAGTTTTACCAGTTCCTTTAGGAAGAACTACTGCTCCACGAACTTGTTGGTCGTTTTTACGAGTGTCAACTCCTAAACGGAATGCAACTTCTACAGTTGCGTCAAAATTTACTGTGCTTGTTTTTTTAGCTAATTCGATTGCTTCTACTACAGAGTATAGACTAGAAGAATCTACTAATTTAGCTGCTTCAAGATATTTTTTACCTTTTTTTGCCATTATAATTATCCTCCTATTCTCCTACTAAGATACCCATACTTCTTGCAGTACCTTCGATCATACGCATTGCTGCTTCTACAGAAGCTGCGTTTAAGTCAGCCATTTTAAGTTCAGCGATTTCTTGAACTTGAGCTTTTGAAACTGTAGCAACTTTGTCACGGTTAGGTACAGAAGATGCTTTTTCAATTTTAGCTGCTTTTTTAAGTAATACTGGTGCAGGTGGTGTTTTAGTAATGAAAGTAAATGAACGGTCTTCATATACTGAGATTACTACTGGAATGATTAATCCTGCTTGGTCTTGTGTACGAGCATTGAATTCTTTACAGAATCCCATGATGTTTACACCAGCTTGACCTAACGCTGGACCAACTGGTGGAGCTGGGTTAGCTTTACCTGCTGGTACTTGTAATTTAACAACTTTTATAACTTTTTTAGCCACGATAAAACCTCCTATATATTTTTCGTGATGTGGTCATTTGAACGTCTTTGAATTTTTCGTTCTCCCACTCAATCAAGTTTTGTATTTTTACATACTAGATTATAATATCACACTGGATAAGTAATTGCAAGTATTTTAATAACTTTTTTAAAAAAAACTTATTTTATTGGTAAAAATAATTCTACTTTTATTGAGTAGATATTAAAATAATACAACTAAGTCGGCTAAAATTCAAGTAGAAATTTCAAATAGTTGATAATATAAGTTATAATTTAAAAAGAAATTAAAAAACTATATTATATAGAAGAAAAGTTTTTGTAAACTAGGATTTTCCCTGAGTGAACTATTGACTTTTTACTATAGGTAGTGTAGAATTGTAGTTATGGTATGTGACAATTTGTGTGGATTTTAATTATCGACTAGTTGTTATATCATAATAAAAAAATTTTTCAAAATAGAAAGAGGTTGCAAAATGATTTACGGAATAATCAGTGTTGCAGCTTTACTTGTTGGACTTTTATTTGGATATATTATTTCAAAAAATTCTATTCAGAAGAAATTAGAGTTATCTAAGCAAGATGCTGACCATATTATTGGTGAAGCAAGAAAAGAAGCTAGATATATAGTTGAAAAAGAAACTACTATTGCTAAAAAAGAAGCTGAAGAGATAATTAACATTGCTAATAAAGAAGCAGAATTTAAAAAACAAGATATTCAAAGACAAGAAGATAGAATCGTTCAAAAAGAATCTTCACTAGAACGCCAAACAGAGCTTTTAAATAAAAAAGACGAGTTGTTGAGTTCTAGAGAGATGAAATTGGAAGAAAAATCTCAACTTCTTGAAGAGAAAAGTAGCGAAGTTAATCAACTTAAGATTCAACAAGAAACAGAGTTGCAAAGAATTGCAAACTTAACAGAAGAACAAGCTCGTGAAGAGATTATGGCCGCAGTTGAGACTGATATGGCTAAAGACATGGCAATATATATAAGAAATAAAGAACTAGAGGCGAAAAATGTTGCTGATAAACGTGCAAAAGAACTTATTGTTCAATCATTACAACGTTTTGCTACAGATGTAGTTAGTGAAACTACTGTATCTGTTGTAGATCTTCCAAGTGATGATATGAAAGGTCGTATTATCGGTCGTGAAGGAAGAAACATTCGTACTTTAGAAACATTAACAGGAGTAGACTTAATTATTGATGATACTCCAGAAGCAGTTATCCTTTCAGGATATGATCCAATACGTCGTGAGATTGCAAAAACTGCGATTAAATCACTTATTGATGATGGTCGTATACATCCTTCGAAAATTGAGGAAGCTGTTGATAAAGCACGTAAGAACATTGATCAAGTTATTCGTGATGCAGGGGAACAAGCTACATTTGACCTTGGTATCCATAATATGCATCCAGATTTAGTAAAAATCGTTGGTAAGTTAAAATATAGAACAAGTTATGGTCAAAATGGATTACAACACTCTATGGAAGTAGCGTATATTTCTGGACTTATCGCAGCTGAGTTAGACTTAGATGTTGCTACAGCTCGTCGTGCAGGTTTACTACATGATATCGGTAAAGCACTTGATCATGAAGTTGAAGGTTCACACGTTGAAATTGGTGTGGCATTAGCTCTTAAATATAAAGAGAATGCAATTGTTGTTAATGCGATTGCTTCACACCACGGTGATACAGAACCAACAAACCCAATTTCTGTCATTGTTGCCACAGCGGATGCACTTTCTGCATCACGTCCAGGAGCTCGAAGAGAGTCATTAGAAAATTATATTAAACGTCTACAAAAACTTGAAGAAATTGCAAATGAACACAAAGGTGTAGAAAAAACATTTGCTATTCAAGCAGGTCGTGAGATTCGAGTAATCGTAAATCCGGAAGAAGTAGATGATACAAAAACTTACAAAATTGCCAAAGAAGTTAAAAATAAAATCGAAGAAACGATGCAATACCCAGGAAACATTAAAGTTAATGTTATCCGTGAGGTTAGAGCAGTTAAGCTTGCAAGATAGTAAATTAAGCGATTGGAATTATCCAATCGCTTTTTTATATGAGTTGTAATTGAAAATTCAAATTGTAATATGAGTTAATATAGGGAGTAGATAAAAAAGGTAGAGTTGTAATAAAGTTTTTTATAATTGATTAAAAATTATGAATATAGTACTAAACTCTTTGGAAATTTTGTAACTAAATAAATGTATTTTTAATTGAGAATTATTATTATAACAGGAAAAAATATTGATAAGGTATATAAAAGATTATTTAACTAGTTTTGTAATAGTGATGAAAACAAGAGGAAAAGATATTAGAAATTTCAGTAATCTCTATTGTTATGATCTTCTGAAATTTAAACACTTATTTTTAAAAAAATTACTAATATTATTTTAGGTGAATAGCTACTATTAAGGAGTTCGTTAACTGAATTTTGAAAAAAGAATAATTTAAATATTAAAATAACAAATTATAAGGAAACGGTTTATCTTAAGTGTATTTTATTATTCGGTTTAAAATTAATATTAATATATTTATATTGTTTATTAAAAAAGAAATATATAATCGTTATTAAATTATGAGCTTTTTAATATAATCTGTATTAAAACAGGGTTGAAAAAACTTCATTGTTATTGTATAATTTTTATTATAGATAGTAGATATTTCTTATCTATGTAATTATTATAAATTTTTTAAGGAGAGTGTTATTATGACAAACACTGTAGAATCTAAAGCATTTTTAGAGCCTCAAGAAGTTTATGAACTAACTATTAAAAAAGGTACTGCCAAAGCTACTGCGGGCCTTAAATATATGTTAAGTTTAGGTTTCTTAGGTGGGGCATTTATCGGAGTAGGATTTTTAGCCTTACTTCGTGTATCAGGATCAATTCCTAAAGAATTTGGAGGAATTGGTGCATTACTTGGAGCATCTGTTTTCCCAATTGGACTTATTTGTATTTTAGTTGGTGGTGGAGAATTAGTTACGGGTAATATGATGGCTGTAACTGTTGCGTGGTTTAATAAGAAAATTAGTTTTAAACTGTTGGCTAAAAACATGGTTGTTATTACATTTGCAAACCTTGTTGGTTCTCTAGTTATTGCTTATTTCTTAGGACATTTAACTGGTTTAACTGGTGGTGCTATTGCAGCTAAAACTATTTCAGCTGGTGAATCAAAAGTATACTTAACATTCTGGCAAGTATTCTTCTCAGCTGTAGGGTGTAACTGGTTAGTTGGTATGGCAGTATGGTTAAACTTCGCTGCTAAAGATGTAGGTAGTAAAATGTTTGGTGTATGGTTCCCAATTATGACTTTCGTTGCTATTGGATTCCAACACTTGGTTGCGAACATGTTCGCAATCCCAGCTGCAATGTTTGAAGGTGCAAATATCTCAGTTTTACAATTTATCCAAAACATGGGAACAGTATTTTTAGGTAACTTTGTAGGAGCTGTTACATTAGTTTCTGCACTTTATACATTTGCTTATAAAAAATAAAATTTAGAGAAAATTAAAATCTTTTAAATAATAAAAAAATGAAGTAGGATGTAATTCCATACTTCATTTTTTGTTTTCTTAAAAGTGATATCTGTTAGTGTCAATTATATATAACAGATATAACATAATAATATATAAATCTAATAATAAGAAGGTATAAAAAAGATTCCAAATTATTAAACTTGGAATCTTTTATTAATATTAGTCTTCTACTTTTACAACCCAACCGAATTTGTCTTCAACTTTACCTAATTGGATACCAGTAAGTAGGTTGTAGATTTTTTGAGTCCATTCTCCTGGTTTGTTATCAGTGATAAGTTCTAATTTTTTAGTACCATCGAATAATTCACCAACTGGAGCGATTACGGCTGCAGTACCACATAGGAATACTTCTTCAAGTTTTCCGTTATCATAAGCTTCATAAACTTCTTCAAGTGCTAATTTTCTTTCTTCAACTTTTTCACCTAGTGATTTAAGTAATTCTAACACAGATGCACGAGTGATACCTGGAAGGATAGAACCGTTTAATTCTGGTGTAACGAATGTTCCATCGATTTTGAAGAAGATATTCATTGCTCCACCTTCTTCAATGTATTTTTGTTCAACTCCATCAAGCCATAGAGATTGAGAATATCCTAATTCTTGTGCTTTCTTTTGACCTTTAAGAGATCCAGCGTAGTTACCTGCTGTTTTAGCGAATCCGAATCCACCACGAACAGCACGTACATATTCGTGTTCTACGAAGATTTTGTTTGGTTGTAAACCTGCTTTGAAGTAGCTTCCTGATGGAGATAAGATGATTACGAATTTAACTTCGTTGTTTGGGTGAACTCCTAGAGCTTCTTCTGCACCGTATAGGAATGGTCTAACGTATAAAGAAGTACCTTCTGATTTAGGGATCCATTCTTTATCGATAGAGATTAATTTTTTAAGAGCAGCTAGTGCAAATTCTTCATCTAGCTCAGGTAAAGCGATACGGTCTGAAGATTTATTTAAACGTCTAAAGTTTTGTTCTGGACGGAATAAAACTGCTTCTCCATTAGCATTATATGCTTTCATACCTTCGAAAACACTTTGTCCATAGTGTAATACGTTTAAGGCAGGTGAAACTGGAATAGGTCCGTAAGGAACGATACGTGGGTCGTACCAGCCTTTGTCAGATGACCAGTCCATAACGAACATATGGTCCGTAAAAACTGTACCAAATCCTAGTTTATCATCGGGTGTTTTTTCTTTTGGAGTAGTTGTAAGTTCTACTCTGATATCATTTACTGTTAGTTTTGTCATAATTATATTTCTCCTTATCTTTTAAAACAATTAATTTTTTAATGTGTTAGAGATATTATAATACTAATTAAGTCTTTTTTCAATACTTTCCTTAGAATTTTCTGAAATTTTATTTGAAATATCCGATATTTCATCTTGAAAAGTGATTGAAAATACTTTAAAATGTTATATAGTCATTGTTGATAAATTAATCTAATATTCTAGATACTAATTTAATTTTTATTTAAAATATGTTACAATATTAGAAATGTTATTTTTAGCAATGTACCTATTAAAAAAGAAAGGTAAATATTTATATGGAAATTAAAAAATCATTAGAAAATAAATTTAACACATCTTTAGCAAATTTAACAGGATCTCCAATTAGAGAATTTGATGCATTTGCTTCAACGATAGAAGGAATTATTAAGTTAACATTAGGAGAGCCTGACTTTGATACAGCTGAAGAGGTTAAGGAAGCTGCTAAAGTTGCTTTAGATAATAATAGAACACACTATTCAGTGAACAATGGTATTGAGCCATTAAGAGCAGCGTGGGCTAAAAATTTAGAGAAAAGATATAATTTAAAATACAGTTCAGATGAAGTTATCGTAACAATTGGTGCTTCTGCTGCGATTGAACATACTATCTCTGCTGTTACAAATCAAGGGGATACTATTTTAGTGGTAACACCGTACTTCTCAGCTTATGAGGGTGTAGGTATTTTAAATAAATGTAATATTAAATTTATTGATACAGCTGATAATGGCTTTAAAGTTCGTCCAAGTGATTTAGAAAAAGCTCTAGAAGAGAATAAAGATGCAAAAGCAATTTTAATCAACTATCCAAACAACCCTAGTGGTGTTTCTTATACTAGAGAAGAAGTTAAAGAAATTGCTGATGTATTAGGAAAATATGATATTTTTGTACTTAGTGATGAAATTTATGGAGATATTACGTATAACTACAAACACACATCATTAGCCGAGTTTATTCCAGAACAGACTGTATTAATTAGTGGATTATCTAAATCTCATGCTATGACAGGATGGCGTATTGGATTTGTTGCAGCTCCTCAAGCGATGATTAGAAAAATAGGGGTTTTCCATCTGTTTACAGTATCTGGAGCTCCAACATTTATTCAAGATGCTGCTGTAGTAGCTTTAACAGATGAAAATGTAGATAAATATAATAATCATATGATTGAAACTTATAGAGAAAGAAAAGATTATATGGTTCCAAGACTTCGTGAATTAGGTTTTGAAATTCCTGAAATTGATGGTGCATTTTATATCTTCGCCAAAATTCCAGCGAAATATAGAGAACTTGGTGCAATGGAGTTTTGTAAATTATTAGCGAAAGAAGCTCGTGTTGGGGTTATCCCTGGGACAGCGTTTGGGAAAGCATACAATGACTTCTTTAGAATTAGTTATGCAACAAGCATGGAAAATATAAAAGAAGCTGTTGAAAGAATTTCTCAATTCATGAATAAATAGTTACAATAATAGAAGAAAGGTTATTCAAATGAAAGGAAAATTCATAACAGTAGAAGGTTCAGACGGTTCAGGTAAAACGAGCTTTATCAACTTTGCTACAGAGTATTTGAAAGAAAAGGGATATAAAGTAATAACAACGCGTGAGCCTGGTGGGACAGAGTTTAGCGAGAAAGTGAGAGAACTACTTTTTGATAGTTCAAATGATATCGATGCTAAGACTGAAAGCCTACTGTTTTGTGCTAGTCGACGTGACCACATCGTAAAAAAAATATTACCTCATATAAATGAAGGATATATTGTAATATGTGATCGTTTTGTTGATAGTTCGGTTGCTTACCAATCTTATGGTCGAGGACTTTCGAAACAAGATATTTTAGATATTAATGCATATGCAACAGATAATCTTGAACCAGATTTGACTCTATATTTTTGTGTAGATGTTGAAGTTGGGCTAGCGCGTACAAAAAATAGAGATGACAATAACCGAATGGATCAAGAAAGTCTTGATTTTTACAAAAATGTCAAACGCGGTTATGATGATCTTTCAAAAGAAAATACCGAGCGCATTAAGGTAATTGATGCAAGTGATACATACGAGAATGTGCAAAAACAAGCACTTTCTATATTGGAAGGATTTTTAAGCAATGAACTTTAGTAAAGATACAATTGTAATAAAATCTTTAACAAATACATTAAAAACAGATAAACTATCCCATGCCTATTTAGTAGTAGGTGAGGATAGTTTATATTCTGATGAGTTTATTTTGAGTTTTGTTAAAGCAATTTTTTGTTTAAAAAATGAAGATAAAGAATTTTATAGTTGTGAAAATTGTAAAAACTGCAATAGTATAAATCATGGGAATTATGTTGATTTTTATAAATTATCAAGTGAAACTTCGATAAAGAAAGATGAAATCCAAACATTAAAATCTGATTTAAGTGTTAAATCATTTTATGGTAAGAAGATTTACTGGATAAAAGATATTGAAAAAATGACTGAGCAAGCAGCAAACAGTTTACTTAAATTTTTAGAAGAACCTGAAGATGATATTATAGCTATTCTTAGTTGTAAAAATATCAGTGCCATATTACCAACTATTATTTCCCGCTGTCAACAAGTTAAACTAATAGGGCACAGTGAAAATATTGAAATTGAGCAAAATGAAGAGTTAATTAATATTACTAATGAATATATAAAAAGATATATGAGAAAACCTCATCTTGCTAATATTTATCTATTAGAAAAATTAAAATCTAAAGATGAAGTGGTAGAGTTTTTCAAATATTTAAGTATGGAAGTTTCTAAAAGCTATGGTGATGAAATCGTAAGTGATGTTGTTAATGTTAGTAAGGTACAGGAAAAAATACTTCGAGCATTGGCAGATTTGAATGGGAATGTTAATGCAACATTGGTGCTGGAAAAATTTGCCTTTACTATTTTATTAGATAACAATAATTTAGAATTTTTAACAAGAGGTTAGTATGGAAGATAATTTAAGAGTTGATACAGTTTCTAAAAATTTTAAAATATTACAAAAAGTTGACCATTATAGTATGTCAACGGACTCTTTTTTATTACCATATTTTGCCAATGTGCCGAGAAGTTTTAAAAAAAATATTATAGAACTTTGCAGTGGGAATGGTGGTATCTCAATAATTCTTAGAGAAAAGTCAGATGCCAAAATAGAAATGTTAGAAATTCAGGAAGACTTAGTTGAGCTGAGTAAAAAAAGTCTAGAGTTAAATAATATTGTTAATGTAGAAGTGCGAAGTGGTGATATAAAAAATGTAAGAGAATATTATAGACCATCAACATTTGACTATGTAATTTGTAATCCACCGTATTTCCCTGTTGAGAATATGCCAAACCAACGTGAAAAGTTTAATCACAATATTTCACGTCATGAATTACTATGTAATCTTAGTGATGTAATCCAGGCGATTAGATATTTAGTCAAACAAAATGGGAAGTTTGCATTGGTTCATAGAACATATAGAATAAGTGATATTATCTCTGAATGTGAGAGAAATGGACTAGCAATAAAAAGAATAAGATTTGTATATAGTAAGCCTTCAAGTGAAAATAGTAAAATAGTACTAATTGAGGGAAGTGTATCGAAAGTTAGCGACATTAAAGTTGAGCAACCATTTTATATTTATAATGAAGATGGTAGTTATACAGATGAAATGAAGAAAGTGTATGGTATTTATGAGTAGTTTTATGTATGTAGTTGAGTGTTGCGACAAAACTTGGTATACTGGATATACAACAGATATTGTTAGAAGGATAAAAACTCATAATGCCAAAAAGGGTGCGAAATATACGAGGGTGAGAGTACCAGTAAAACTTATATATTTTGAAGAGTTTAAGACGAAAAGTGAAGCTACGAGTGCAGAAAGTCTATTCAAAAAACGAACTCGTAGAAGTAAAGAAGAGTATATTTTACTTAATTTGAATACAGAAAAAAAGCAAAAAATAAAAGATTTTAATATGAAAATAAAGGAAAAATAACTATGTTATATTTAGTGGGAACGCCAATAGGTAATTTGGAAGATATTACATTAAGAGCACTAAGAGTGCTAAAAGAAGCGGATATAATAGCTTGTGAAGATACGAGAAATACTCAGAAGTTATTGAATCATTATGAAGTGAAGGGGAAAAAACTACTTAGTTATCATGAGCATAATGAAGATAAAATGAGTGATAAGATAATAGAATACTTAGAAGAAGGATTAGATATAGCATTGGTAACTGATGCAGGAATGCCATGTATTTCAGATCCAGGGTATGTACTTGTAGAGAAGGTAAAAACTGCAGGACTAGATGTTGTAGCTTTACCAGGCGCTAATGCGGGACTTACTGCACTGGTTGCTAGCGGTATAGAATCTTACAATTATACATTCTATGGATTCTTACCGAGAAAAAGTAAGGAACTTAAGCAAAAGTTAGAAATTATTTTAAGCTCAAAGACAACTGGTATTTTATATGAAAGTCCACACAGGGTAAAAAACTTAGTGGAAGAGATCGCTAAAATTGCACCAACGAGAAAAATTGCAGTAGCGAGAGAACTTACGAAGATGTTTGAACAAATCGAAACATATGAAGCTAGCGTGATATTAGATATGTTAGGTGGAGAAATTAAGGAAAAAGGGGAATTTGTTGTTATTATTTCTCCATCAAAGGATGAAGAAATAACAGACCTTAATCTTGATGATATTGTGGAAATAATCTATCAAAAAGTCCAAAGTGGTGAAAAAAAATCAGAAGCTATTAAAAATACTGCTAAAGAACATGGAATAAATAAAAAAGAGGTTTATAGTTTATATCATGAAAAATATGATTAGTTTCATAACTATAAATGTATTAATAGTAGTATTTCTTATTGCCGCAATACATATTAAAATATTTTTCCTGCCTTTAACATTTTTTGTATTTTTAAATATATTTATGATTTATAAAAGAAGTTCAGAATTGGATAAAAATGAACAGAAGAAAAAAATTATGTTGCACAATGTTAAGAATTCTTTAGGGATAATACTAGGGTATACAGAAGCACATAATGATGAATTGATTACTAAAGAAGAACTAGATGAAAGAATCAATGAAGAAATTCAAGAGATAGTTTCAATGATAAAAGACGAGATTTATAAGTAAACCTCGTCTTTTGTTTTA
>NZ_JAPWCB010000025.1:0-18492 GCF_041433745.1 Gemella sp. 27098_8_149
AAAAAAGACAGCTCTTACGAACTGCCTTTTAAGATTTTAATTGGAATTATTTAACAGGTAATACTGCTCCATTCCATTTTTCTTTAATGAATTTTTGAGTATCTTCAGATTTTAAAGCTGCAACAAGTTTTTTAACAACAAGTTTGTCTTTGTCCCCTTCACGAACAACGATGATGTTTGCGTATGGGTTGTCGTCTGTAGCTTTTTCTACTAATACTGGCTCAGTTGCTGCGTTTAATCCTGCATCAACAGCGAAGTTAGCGTTGATTGAAACTAGGTCACCTTCACCGTTTTGGTAGAATTTAACCATTAAAGCTGGATCATTTTCGTAGCTGAATTGTAATTTTTTAGGGTTTTCAGCGATATCATCGAAAGTAGCTGTTACTGGGTCTACACCATCTTTAACTTTTACTAATCCTTCAGAAGCTAATAATTTAATTACGCGTCCCCATTCAGATTTGTTGTTACTTACTAATACTTTAGCACCTTCTTTAAGGTCTTTAACGTTTTTAACTTTTTTAGAGTATAATCCGATTGGCTCTAAGTGGATTGCACCAGCATCTTCAATTTTGTATCCATTTTCTTTAATAGCATTTTTTAAGAATGGTACGTGTTGGAAGTAGTTAATGTCGATTTCTTTATCGTTTAACGTTTTGTTTGGTACATAGTAGTCTTGGTATGTAATGATGTCTAATTTGATTCCTTCTTTTTCAAGTTGTGGAGCAACGTGCTCTAATAATACAGCGTGAGGCACGTTAGTAGCTCCAACTTTAACTGTTACAGGTTTGCTAGGATCTAGTTTATCAACATCGATACCTTTTTTCTCAGTTTTTGATGCGCTTGAGCATCCAATTAATACGATTCCAAGTATGAAACTTGTTACTAAAAATAATAATTTCTTCATTATATAATTTTCTCCTTTTGATTTTATTATTTATTTTTGGGTTTTGCGAATTTTATGTAAAAAAAATCGCCCTTACTCTCCAAAGAGAATAAGGGCGAAACTAATTTCACGGTACCACCTTACTTTTTCGTAAACTACGAACTTTACCACTACAACGTCTATGCATCTAGAATATACACGAGATAGTGTGCGTTTGTAACGTAACGCCTACGAAAAAAGCTTGTGTTTTAAAACTCACTTTTTTTACCATTCAAACCATTTTCCTTTATGATCTGCATTGTGTGCTTTCACCTACTCACACTCTCTGTAAAAGTTCCTATAAAGTACTTATTTGAATATCGGTAATTTTTAACTTGACTATATATTATCATTAGCAAATAAAATTGTCAACACTTTTTTTTGAATTTTTTTAAAAAGTTTTTTGAAAATTCACGAATATTTACTTTTTCATTTACATAAATGACTATCTCTTCTTACAATTCTTTGTTTGTTATATTTTTTAACCACTGCTCTATTACTTCTACTGTTTTATCTCTATATTTCGGAGCCTCATACATGTGGTCTGATCCTTCTATAATATTTAATGTCGAATTTTTATATTTCTTAGCTGTTGCTTTTGCTATATTTGGATGCACCATTTTATCTTCACTTCCAGTTATTACTAATACAGGTTCAGTTACTATTTCAAAATCAATATATGCACCTTTTTGCTTATCTAAAAATGGAAGTGCCATTTGGAAATACGTAAAACCTGATTCTGGAACTAGTTTAGAAAATTCTCTCTCCTTGTCCGCTTCATCTTGATTATTCATACAATAATCATAGAAGGCATGCTTATACGGTGGCATAGATTTTTTCCAGAATCCCCAACGTAGAAAATGTTTATAGAAACAAATTACCATACTTGGGTAAAAAGCGAATATTCCTGCAGCAGGTGCTGTTCCCATTAAAATAAGCCCCTTAGTCTTTGTCTTCATAGCAACTTTCTGCGCAAGAAGTCCTCCTAAAGAGTGCCCCAATACAATCGGAGCTTCATCTAGCGTTTCTATTAGATCTAC
This sequence comes from Gemella sp. 27098_8_149, assembly GCF_041433745.1. Classification (NCBI taxonomy): domain Bacteria; kingdom Bacillati; phylum Bacillota; class Bacilli; order Caryophanales; family Gemellaceae; genus Gemella; species Gemella sp. 27098_8_149. The sequence continues at coordinate 1,963 of NZ_JAPWCB010000025.1, forward strand.
AATATCATCAGCAAATTCATCTAAACTAACATCTGCTACCTTTTTTTCAACTTCTTCATAAGGTAAATCATGATATCTTAAAGTTGGAGTATATACATTTAAACCTAATTTTTCTAATTCATTAACAAATTCTCCCCAAACAGTTCCATCACACCATGTACCATGTATTAATACTATATTCGTCATAAAAATTCCTCCTACTATTATTTAGTAATCTTTTTTTCACACTAATTATATAACTTATATTCATATTTATCAATTGATAATAAAAAGTAGAACAAAAAATTAATCTAACTCTTTGTTCTACTATTATTATCATGCCTTAAAAATTATCAAGGAATGATTAAACTTTGGAGGCTAATTTTAGAATTGTTCGATCATTTCACGAACAGTTTTTTCAATATTATCTGAATATGCGATTGCTGATATAATAGATATACCATCAACATCTGTTTTCATAATATCTTTAATATGTTGTGTCTGAATACCACCGATTGCGACTAATGGCATTTGTGGTAATAATCTTCTCATTAACTCTAGACCTTCATAACCTATAGCACCGCCAGCATCATCTTTTGATTGTGTGACATATACAGGTCCTACACCAACATAATCTACATATTCAACTTTGGATTGTTTAAATTCTTCTTCATTTCCTATAGAAAGACCTATTATTTTATTAGGCATTAATTTTCTAATTTCATCAACACCTAGGTCGTCCTGCCCTACATGTACTCCGTCAGCATCTATTTCTAATGCTAACTCTATATCATCATTAACAATAAACGGAACATTGTATTTTTTACAAAGATCTTGTAGTTTTATTGCTAATTCTACTTTTTCCTTACCTTCTAATGCTCCTTCACCTTTTTCACGAAATTGAAATAAAGTTATTCCACCTTTTAAAGCATCTTCAACTACTGTATATAAATCCTTACCTAAGCAAGTAGTAGTTCCACAAATAAAATATAATTTTAATAGTTCTTTATTAAACATAATTATTTCACCTTTTTAAATGTTTCAATATCTTTATCAGTGATTTCATATAACGCATTAATAAATTCGACTTTGAATGTTCCAGGAAGATGTCCATTAGGACGTTTTTCTGCCATTTCCCCGGCAATATTATATGCTAACATAGCTGTCTCTAATGATTTTAATTCTTCACCTTTCTCTAGTCCAACAAAACTTGCTAGAACTGCCCCTAATAAGCATCCTGTTCCAATAACTTTAGGCATCATTGCGCTTCCGTTATGGATAGTTACTACTTCTCCGTTGACTGCAATAGCATCTACTTCACCAGTTACTACTATAGGGATATTATACTTAGCATTTGCTGCTAAGGCAATTTCATCAATATTATCTACTCCCGCACTATCAACTCCCTTAGAAGCTACATTTATTCCTACTAAAGATGCAATTTCTCCAGCATTTCCTCTGATAGCTGCTAATTTGTAATTGTTGATTAAATCATCTGATACTTTTTTTCTATAAGCTCCCGCTCCACAAGCTACAGGATCTAATACTGCGGGTACATTGTATTTTTCAGCTATTTTAAGTGCCTCTTGGTATAATTTCCAAGTTTCATCTGTTAATGTACCAATATTAATTAATAATCCTCCAGCATATTTTAATAAGTCTTCTAAATCTTCTGGATATTCACTCATCGCTGGTGATGCTCCTAGTGCTACTAATCCATTTGCTGTGAAATTTTTAACTACATCATTAGTTATACAAATTACTAATGGTGCTTTCTCTTTTAATAATTTTAAACTTGTCATATTTATAAATCTCCTTTAAATGCTATATGATTCACAGGGCCATTTCCATGACCTAGCTCTGGTGTGTATTTAATTGCGGCTGTAATAAATTTTTTCCCAATTTCTACAGCTTCAACAATACTTTTTCCTTTTGCTAATTCTGCTGTAATAACTGCTGAAAATGTACAACCTGTTCCATGTGTATGGTTGGTCTTAAATCTTTCGCTAGTCCATACTTTTTTAGTTCCATCATTTAAAAATAAATAATCTTTCGCTTCTCCTGTTAGATGTCCACCTTTTATAACGACTGACTTACATCCAACTTCATCGATAATGAATTTACCTGCACGATTAACATCATCTTCTGTTAATATTTTAAAATTAACAATTTCTTCTGCTTCAGGTACATTTGGTGTAATAATAGTTGCTAGTGGTAATATCTCTTCTTTTAGGTGTTTTCTCGCAACATCGTCTATCAATTTATCCCCACTTGTCGCAACCATGACTGGATCAACAACATAAGGAACATCTTTAGGTAAATACTTCTTAATTAATTTCATCATATCAGCATTTGCTATCATTCCAGTTTTTATACTATCAGGTGTTATATCATCAAACACACTTTTTAATTGCGCTTCTAATATATCTAAATCTAAATTTCTTATCATTTGAACACCTAACGTATTTTGTGCAACGACACTAGTAACTACAGCCATTCCATACACTTCTCGTGCTTGAAAACTTTTTAGATCTGCCATAATTCCTGCTCCACCCGTTGGATCAATTCCTGCAATAGTTAATGCAATATTTAGTTTACTCATGCCCTATACCTCTAAATCCCAACGTTCTTGTGTATAAGCCATATTGAAGAAACGACGTTCATGTTCACAACTTTCTAAGAAGTTTTTAATAAGTCTTTGTTTACCTTCTTCACTCATAAATTCAGCTTCACGATTGATAATTTTGTGATACTCAGTAAGTACTTCATCTACTAAGCCATCAGCATAAAACTCAACCCAGAATTTTAGTGGGTGGTCTTCAGCTAAATTGTGATTAGCTAAAATCTTTCTAGCTACCATTTTATAAATCCATGGACATGGCGCCATTGCACTTAGTGTTTCTGCCATACCAAATGCAAAGGCATTGTAGTACATATGTTTTATATAATGGTCTGCAGATGGATACCACTCTCCGCCTTTAATAATTTCTTGATAATCTCTCCCTATGTAATCTGCTAAGTTCTTGTGTGCAGCAATTTCCTCATTTAATACAAAATTAATCTGACCTAAGAAAAAGTTTTTTTCAACTTTATCATTACTTTTTGCTAAAAGAATGGCATAAATATCGCTAAAGTTCTCTAAATAAAGTGCATCAGCTTTCAGATAGTGCTCTACTGCTTTCTCTGATAAATCAGCACGAATTAATCCTTGAATAAAGCCATCATTATATATTTTATCAACGATTGGTAATGCCTTCTCTTCCATAATATCAGTAATAAGTTTCATAGGTATATCCCCCTAAATATATTTAATTTTAGTATAAAATAATATCACTTATGATAAATAAAAAAGTCCCCTTACTAACGTAAGAGAACTCTGAAACATATATTACTCATAGTATATTTTCCAATTGCATTGGATTAATTCTATTTTGAAAATATTCACGTTTCCTACGCTAGCATTATCTAGTTCAGGTCAAAGGGTCTAACTATGTTATCTCAGCCTACTGGCTCCCCCAGTGATTTTACTCTATTCACTTTCTAAATCGTAGCATAGAAAATATAAAATGTCAACAATTTAGTTTAAGGGCTTACAAAATTTATATAATTAAATTACTTTTATATCATAGAACTTTTTATAATAATATTTTTTCATATTTTAAAATTAACCTCTTTTCAAATATGGCAAATTTGTGAATTATCAATGTAATTTTATTGTAAATTTCGTCTATTTTAGGTTGTAAATGAAATTAGTTATCACTTTTTTCTTTATTAATTGACACTCTTGTATTATAATAGTTATGATAAATTTTATAATCACAAAATACAATTTTTAAGGAGAAATTTCTATAATTATGAAGAATAAAACATTATTAAAAGTTCTTTCTGCTTCTGCAATATTCACTGCAATCGCAGCAATAGAATCTTATGATCACAACGCATTCGCTACTGAAGTTGCAGCAACTGCTACTAACAATCAAAGCGATGTAGAAACAAAAACAGTACCTCAAGATGTTAAGAATTTACCAGATGGTACATACGATATTAAATCAGAAGCATTTAAATTCTACGGTAAAGATGGGGATCCATCTATGGCCTCGGCTGGATTAGACAAAGATAATACAAAATTGATTGTTAAAAATGGACAATACTCTGTAAATGTGAATTTCAAACCTATTGATTTGTTCAATCAGAAAGGTTACCTTGGTGATTTAAAATATTACGATGGTGATAAAACACATAGTAATCGCTACGATATTCAAGACAATGAGTTTAAAGATACGACTATCGTTGAAAATTATTCAGAAAATGAAAAAGATGCTTTTATAGATGTATACAAGAAAAAATTTCCTGGACGCACAGTTTATCCTAAAACTTTATCTTATAATGTAGACAAAAATAAAATCGACGCTAACAATAAACTGGAAACATATACTCAAGTATTCGTTCCTGTAATGGAAGCTTTCCCTACTGGTTCAGGTACTCAACGAATGATCCTTGAATATAATTTAAATTCATTAACTACAAAAACTATAACAGAACCTAAATATAATCTTGTACCACTAACAATGATGGATGCAACTGCTAACACTAAATCAATGGGAGATGGTGCAATCGACAAATCAAAAACTCGTGTTGAAAAAGTTGGAGATACATATCACTACTATGTAACTGCGAAAGATTTAGCATTCGGACCATACGTTGGTGAATTAACAAATCTTACAGTTAATGGTACAACTGCTACTCTAACTGAACTTGGTGGTTCAAATCACGAAAAACTATACCACTTCACAAGTAAAGAAAAATACGATGTAGTTAATGTGACAGTTGATGTTGACGCTGGTGGTAGACCATTCCACAAAAATACACCTGCACGTTTTGCATTCGATTGGGCTAAAGCTACTCCACTTACTAAAACTATCGTAAATCAACTTCAAAATGAAGAAAAAGCTAAAGCAAATGAAAAAGTTGCTACCGATAAAAAAGCTAAAGAAGAAAAAGCACGTATCGAAGCTGAAAAACTAGCTAAAGAAAAAGCTGAAAAAGAACGTATTGAAAGAGAAAAACTAGCTAAAGAAAAAGCTGAAAAAGAGCGTATCGAAAGAGAAAAACTAGCTAAAGAAAAAGCTGAAAAAGAACGTATTGAAGCTGAAAAACTAGCTAAGGAAAAAGCTGAAAAAGAAAGACTTGAAAGAGAAAAACCACCTGTAACTGCTAAAGGTGAACCTGCAATTGAAGAGAAACCTGAATTTGATTTAGATGGGTTCATTAGTAACCATAAAGGGCCAATTACAGTTAAAGGAGAAGCTACAATATTAGAAAAACCTGAATTTGATTTAGATGGGTACCTTAGAGAACAAAAACGATTGACTGAAGAAACAACTACTACATCAGATAAAAAACCACTTATCAATGATATCTTTGGACAATCTGAAGTTAAAGATACGTTTGTAGCTACTCCAGTAAGCACTAAAGAATCTAATGTCACTACTGTAAATGTTAAAAAATCATTAGCAAACACTGGTGTTAATACTGCAACTACAGGCTTCTTCGGATTAGTAACTTTACTATCTGCATTTATCTTACGTAGAAAAACTAATAAATAATTATTATTAAAACAAGTTTGGTGAATTCCAAGCTTGTTTTAATTTGTGTCTAAATTGTGACTTGTTTTTGAAGTTTTTGAGAAAAAAAGACCTGTTTTTAGGGATAGTTGATATCAATTATCATTTTTTTCTTTATTTTTTATAGCTTTTGTATTATAATAGTGGTAACGATTTAATATCTAATAATATACAAAATAAAGGAGAAAATTCCTAATATGAAAAATACAACATTATTAAAAGTTTTGTCAGCAACTGCAATTTTTTCTGCTGTTGCAGCAATCGAAGCATACGATCAAGATAGTTTTGCATTCGCAGCGGAAGAAACACCTGTTGTAGCAAATACAACAACTTCTGCTACGAAGCCAACTACTACGCAACCTACAGCGCCAGCATCTACTACTGGAGAAACTAATTCATCAGCAACTCCAGCAGTGAACTCTGCTGCAGCCCCCGCAACTACGCCAGCAACAGCAACTACTGCTCCTAAAGCTGAAGAACCAGCAACTGTAGCTCAAGATGTTAAAGCTTTAAAAGATGGGGAATATAAGATTAGTGCTGAAGCATTAAAATTCCATGAAGAAGGTCGTCCTTCTATGGCTGCCGCTGCAATCGATAATGAAAAAACAAAATTAATAGTAAAAAATGGAGAATACTCTGTAAATGTTTCATTTAAACCTATCACATTTGGTGGTCTTACTGGTTATTTAGGAGATTTAAAATACTATGATGGAGATAAGACACATGCAGATCGTGAAAAAATTGATGATCATGAGTATAAAGACTCAACTATAGTTGAAAATTACAGTGCCAATGATACTGACAATTTCGTAGATGTCTACAAAGAAAAATTCCCTAATCGTACTGTTTATCCAAAAACTGTTACTTTCAATGTAGATAAAAATAAAATTGATGCTAATAATAAACTAGAAACATTTACTAAAGTGTTTGTTCCTGTTATGGAATCTATTGGTAAAAAGAATAATACTCCTGGAACTGGAACTCAAAAAATGATTTTAAAATTTGATTTATCTTCTTTAGCTAGAAAAAAAGTCACAGCTGATAACTATGAAGCTGCAACTTACGAAAATCCTAACAAAGACGTTGAATACAAAGGAACTATTAAAAAAGACTTCCCTATCCACGTTCAAGGACATTTAAGAAATGCTAACAACAACGATGAAGAATCATTATACGGTTCTGCTTTAGATAGTTATGTTAAAGTTGAAAAAGTTGGAGATAAATACAAATATACTCTAAGATTCAAAAAAGGTCTTGCTGATGTAGGTGGAGAGTTCTACCCATTTGAATTACATAAAGTAGCATACCAAGGTAAAGATATTCCATTAACTACTTTAGCGTCAAACGGAAATTCTTCAGTAAAAGAAGGATCTATCATTACTGACAAACTATTAGAAAAAATTCAATTAGACGGTACTGCTCCATATCCTAACGGTGCTTTAATGTCACACTTTGTTACATTAAAACTATACTATGAAACAGCTACTGACTATAAGGAAAGACCTGTAAAATTAGAAGATGTAGTTGCACCTGCTAAACCTAAACCAGTTAAGCCTACACCAACTACACCAAAAGAAGAACCAAAACCAGCTACACCAACAGCTGCTGACCACAATGTTGATGCTGATAAAGTTCCATCTACATTCCCTGCTACAGTAAAAGCTGAATTAAATGGTAGAACTACTGGTACTGCTTCAATCTATGAAAATGCATTTGTTAAAGATGTAAAAGTAGAAAAAGTTGGGGATAAATATCAATATACTATCCAAGTTAAAGAAGGAAAATCTACTAACTTCTTATTACGTAATAAGCCATTCACAGTTTCTAAACTTACTTATAAAGGAACTGAAATTAACTTTACTGAAGTTGATGCAGCTACTAAGCTAAAAGAAGGTAAAATCTTAACTGACTCTCTTCTAGACAAGATCCAAGTAGATGCTGTATTAAATGTTCAAACAAAAGGTGGTGCTAAACCTAGATTTGAAGACAGAACTGCTGAAAGTACAATAGCTTTAGACTTCCCTAAAGTGGAAAAACCTAAAGAAGTTACACCTGCTAAACCTTCAGTACCTGATCATGAAGTAGATGCTGATAAAGTTCCTACTACATTCCCTGCTACTGTTAAAGGTGAATTAAATGGTAGAACTACTAATTCAAGCTCAATCTATGAAAATGCATTTGTTAAAGATGTAAAAGTTGAAAAAGTTGGAGATAAATATCAATACACTATTCAAGTAAAAGAAGGTAAATCTTCTACTTACTTATTACGTAATAAACCATTTACAGTTTCTAAACTTACTTATAAAGGAACTGAAATTAACTTTACTGAAGTTGATGCAGCTACTAAACTAAAAGAAGGTAAAATCTTAACTGATACTCTTCTAGATAAAATCCAAGTTGATACTGTAATTAGCGTACAAACTAAAGGTGGAGCTAAACCTAGATTTGAAGAACGTGCTGCTGAAAGTACAATAGCTCTAGACTTCCCTACTGTAGAAAAAGTTAAAGAAGAAGTTGCTAATAACTTAGTTCCGGCTATAATTAATAATGCTCATGAATCTAATAGAACTTCAATGGCAGATGGTGCATTAGTACATGAAAAAACTCGTGTTGAAAAAGTAAATGATACTTACAACTACTATTTAACATTTAAAGACTTAGATGTCAATACTCTAGTAGGAACTGTAGATACTATAACTGTTGATGGTAATGCAGCTGAAAGAACTGATCTTGGTGGTGAAGGTCATGAAAAAGTATTCCACTTCACAAGTCCTGAAAAATTAACTGAAAAAACTATTACATTCTCAGTATCAGTAAATGGAAAACCATTAAAAGGTCATTCAAATGTTGCAGCAACACTTAAATTCAACTGGGATTCTGCTGCTCCTTTAACAGCTGATCAAGTAACATCACTACACAAAGATGAAACTACAAAAGCTAAAGCTGAAAAAGAAAGATTAGAGAAAGAAGAAGCTGCTAAAGCTGAAAAAGAAAGACTTGAAAAAGAAAGATTAGAAAAAGCTCAAAAAGCCGAAGCTGATCGTCTTGAAAAAGAAAAATTAGAAAGAGAAGAAGCTGCTAAAGCTCAAGCCGAAAAAGAAAGACTTGAAAAAGAAAAAGCTCAAAAAGCTGAAGCTGATCGTCTTGAAAAAGAAAGATTAGAGAAAGAAGAAGCTGCTAAAGCTGAAAAAGAAAGACTTGAAAAAGAAAGACTTGAAAAAGCTCAAAAAGCCGAAGCTGATCGTCTTGAAAAAGAAAAATTAGAAAGAGAAGAAGCTGCTAAGGCTCAAGCCGAAAAAGAAAGACTTGAAAAAGAGAAAGCTCAAAAAGCTGAAGCTGATCGTCTTGAAAAAGAAAGATTAGAAAAAGAAGCTGCTGCTAAGGCTCAAGCTGAAAAAGAAAGACTTGAAAAAGAAAAAGCTCAAAAAGCTGAAGCTGATCGTCTTGAAAAAGAAAGATTAGAAAAAGAAGCTGCTGCTAAAGCTCAAGCCGAAAAAGAAAGACTTGAAAAAGAAAAATCACAAAAAGCTGAAGCTGATCGTCTTGAAAAAGAAAAATTAGAAAAAGAAGCTGCTGCTAAAGCTCAAGCTGAAAAAGAAAAACTTGAAAAAGAAAAAGCAAAATTAGAAGAACTTAAAAAAGAAGCATTAGCTAATATTGCTAACAACAAAGATGTTAACAAAGAAGAAGCATCAAAACTTAAAGAAATCGTTAATTCTGCATCACTTAAAGATACTTTAGTTGCTAAAGTTGTAGAAAATGGTTCATCAGAAGAAATCAAAGTTTCATTTGATAACTCTGCAGTAAAAGCATCTAACTTTGTAGTTGAAAAAGCTAATAAAGAAACTGTAGAAAAAGTTGAAGAACTTGTTAAAAAAGCTGATGAAAATCTAAGTGTTGTTAAAACAATAGATCTTCACTTTACTGATGCAAACGGAAATACAGTTAACAAACAAGGTGAAACTCGTGCTGTTACAGTAGCCGTTGTTGCTAACGAAGATGAAAAACTAGAAGTTTACTATGTAAATGGTGATAAACTAGAAAGAATTCCAAGTGTTTACAAAGATGGTAAACTTACATTCTTCACAAGTCACTTCAGTTTATACACAATTGTAAAATCAAAAACTGTGGCTTCAGATCAGAATACACCTGTTCCTGTAAACCCTGCTCCTACTGACAACAATGATAAACCATCAAGCGAACCAAGTACTCCAACTAAACCAAATAGTGGAGAAACTCCAGTTCAACCTGAAGGACCAACATCAAACGAAAAACCAAAATTTGAAACTGGTGAAGCTCTTGTTCAACCTGAATTACCAGCATTCGATATCAATGAGTTAAACAAAGAGCAAAAAGTAAAAGAACAAGCACAACCAGCAACACAAGATATCTTTGGACAAAAAGAAACTAAAGAAGATAAAAAAGCTGAGGCTGAAAAAACTACTGTTCAAAAAACTTCACAAACTGTAGCTAAAGGACTTAAAGCGTTAGCTAATACTGGAGTAAGTTCAACAGCAACTGTTGGTTTAGGTGCACTAGTATTATTATCTGCTCTAGTTCTACGCAGAAAAAATAACAAATAATATAAAACGAACTCTTATACAAAGGGATATTTTATCCCTTTGTATAAAGTCATGTATAAAGAAATATAAGGAGAAATCAAGATAAGATGAAATCAAATAAATTATTAAAAGTTCTATCTGCAGCAACTATAATCTCAACCCTTGCTGTGGTGGATTATTCAGCAACTACACAAAACAACAAAGTTTTATTAGCAGCTGATACTCAAAATCCAGAAGTAGAAGTGCCAACAACAGCTTTAAACGCATATGAAGCCGGAAAAACATCAATGGCTTCTGCTTCTATAGTTAAATTAACCGTTCAAAAAGTATCCAATGGTTATAAATATAAGTTAATATTAAAAGATATCGAAGTAGGAAAGTTAACTGATGGAGTATCTAAACTTTGGATAGAAGGTAAAGAAACACCATTACAACCAATAGAATACACAGAAAATCCTAGCATTAAAAACCCTAAATTAGCTGAATTTACTTTATCAGAACTAAAACCACAAATAAATGCTACTGTCTTTGTTAAAGTAATGGAAGAAATCGGAATGCTATCTGGAAATGCTGGTCAAGGTAAAAAAGATACAATTCTTAGTCTAGATTTAACTGGAGTTGAAGAAAAACTTACTCCTAAACCTGTTGATAAACCTGTAGTGACTCCTAAGCCTGTAGCTGAAACTCCAGCTAAACCTGCTGTGACAGAATCTCCAGTAAAACCTGAAACACCTAAAAATACTCAACCTTCGGATAAACCAGCTGATCCAGCTAAACCAGCTGATAAACCAACTGAGACTGTTAAACCTGTAGAAACTCCTAAATCTACAGAGCCAGCTAAACCTATTAAACCTGTAGAAACACCTAAACCTAAGGAGCAACCAAAACCTGTAGTGACTACACCTACTCCTTCTGCTACTGCAACTTTCTATAAAGGAGTTAAAGCTACACTACTGAATGCTTATCGTCCTGGACAAAAATCTATGGGAGATGCAGCTCTAGAACACAGTAATGTTACTGTATTTAAAGAAGGAAGTACTTACCACTACATCGTAAGATTCCACGATCTTTCAACTCAAGGATTTACCGGTGGAATCTCTAAATTCTGGGTGAATGGTACTGAATACCCTGTTAACTCAACTCGCGGTGCTAATAACCAAGTAGAAGTTCACTTCACATCTACTAAAAAACTAACATCAGTTCCTGTTTCAGTATTCGTACAAGTAATGGAAGATATTATGCCTGGTGGCGGTACTCAAAATGCTACTTTATCATTTGACTGGTCTAGTGTAACTGAGCAACAAGGGCAACCAATAGCTGGTGGAAACCCAGGAAACAGTGGTTATACTCCTAAACCATCTAATCCAGATGAAAATCCAGGAGGACAACAACCTACTTCACCAATCACTTCATCAACTACACCTCTTCCTGCTGCACCTCAAGAACAAGGTGAAGAACGTACTGTTACATACTTTGATAACGTAACTGCTTCACTACTAAACGCATATGAAGCAGGCCGTGCCTCTATGGGTAATGCAGCATTAGATGGAATCACTGTATACAAAGATGGAGATACATACCACTATATCGTACGTTTCCACGATATTAAAGTAGGAACACTTACAGACGGAATTAGACGTTTCTGGGTTAATGGTACTGAGTACCCTGTTGTAGAAACAGGTGGAGCTATGAAGCAGGTTCAAATCCACTTCACATCAAATGAAAAATTAACTAACATTCCTGTTTCAGTATTCGTTCCGACAATGGAAAGCATTATGCCAGGTGCTGGTAAAAAAGATGCAATCCTTAGCCTTAACTGGTCTAACGCCACAGAAAGACAAGGAAAAGCATTTGTTACAGGAGGACAACCTGGAGCTAGTGCCGCTGGTAATGGAGCTAATGCTTTAACTCCAAAAGGTGGTCGTCTAAACAACGGAAGACTATCTAATACAGGATTAGAAACATCATCATCTATTCTTGCAGGAGCTCTTACTTTAATGAGTGCCTTCATGGTTGGTAGAAGAAAAGAAAAATAAAATAGTAAGATAATATCTCGCTAAACAACTATAATATTATCTACTCTGAAAGGCGGGAATATTTCCCGTCTTTCTTAATTAAAAATTAAATAACATATAAGAAAGTGAGTTTTAATAATGAAACGAGTTTTAAAACTATTAACGATAGTTATTGCTACATTAACATTTATCGTTACATCTAGTAATGTACCCTTCGTAAAAAATGTACACGCTGCTGACAAGGTATACAGTGTACCTGTTGAGTTGTGGCATGCTGAAAATAGTGGTCGACTTTCTATGGGAAATAATGCATTAGCTACACATGCTACTGTAAATGTTCATGATAATAACACTTCTACTATTACTGTTCAATTCACTCCGATGGATTTCAGTAATATGCACGGTCACTTATTATCACTTAACATTTATTCATCTCCTATTTTCTCAGGAAGTCTTACTGCCGCTTCAGTAACAAGTACTTATAATGATACTAACTTAGATGGTGGTACTAGTACTTATCCTGGAACTCTAAGCTTTAATTTCGGTGAAGCTAAACCTGATAAAGTTGGTGTTAGAGTTGCTGTTGATGCTATGAACCAAATTATGGGTGGTGATGCATCTCAAAATGCTATTATTAAATTCAATTGGTCTGCAGCTAATCTAGTATCTGGTTCTGAAGATTCATCTAAAGATAAAGAAAAAGAGAAAAAAGCTGAAGATAAGAAAAAAGAAGAAGAAAACAAAGATAAAAAAGATGAGAATAAGGCACCTGAAGGATTTGTTGCTAAGAAATTAGAAGATTACTTTAAAGATGACCAAAAGACAAAAAATCCTGGTCTTTATAACCTTGACATTACAGGTTCATATCTAAACCCTCTTACTGGTGTTACCGCTGATGGTGGTACTAAAAACGCTGCTATCGGTGAAGGTATGGTACAAGGAGTTATCTCACCTATTAATGCAGGTGGAGATCTAAATGATGCTCTTAAAAATCAAAAATCTAACGGTGAAAAACGTTGGTCTAAAGCAATGCTTCAACGTACAAAAGATGGTAAATTATATGCTACTGTACGTATACACCTTATGAACTGGGTTCAACGTAGTAAAGAACAAGGTCCTTTCATTAAAGTTCTTCAAAAAGATGGAGAATTTAAACAAATAGAGGCTACTGAAACAAAAGTTAACATTGAACAATATAAAGATAGCTATGTTGATTATCGATTCGAAGTGCCAAATGAAAACTTCTTAGCTATGGTACAAATGTATGTAGAACCTATGAACCGTCCTGTTCGTTATTTTGTAGAAGTTAATACTGATACTATAAAAAATGGAAATGATGGTTTAGATATGGAAGCTATTAAAGAAACAAACTACGTACCTTACTATGTTGGCGGAGGTATCGGAGTTCTTGTAATAGCTGCTGGAGCTTTCTTTGCTCTTAAAAAAAGAAAAAATAATTAGGAGATAATTCATGAAAAGAAAACTATCCCTACTATTTACACTACTTCTAGCTAGTATCTTAGTACTTACTGCTTGTTCATCACAAAATAAAGCTGGTAATACTACTGGAACAGATCCTAATCTAGCTGATAAAGCTTTTAATGAGACTATTGACTTAACAGGTGTAAATAAAGATAAAAAATCTGAAGAAGAAAATGGTAAACGTGTCATAATGGACTCTGTAGCTTTAGCTCAAGTAGCTAATGTTCTTGATATTAAATTAGCAGCTGTTCCTACCACAAAATTAGGTCGTATGCCTAAAAGATATGACAACACTGTTCAAATCGGACTTCCTATGAATCCAAATATGGAAGTTATCAAGTCGATTAATCCTTCTATTGTATACGCACCAGATAGTTTGCAAGACTGGATAAAAGAAGGATTCGAGAAAAATAAAATCCCTTATAAATTTGTAGATATTCGTAGTGTTAATGGATTATACTCTATTACAGAAGATCTTGCAAAGGAATTTGGTAAAACAGAAAAATTCAAAGAATTAAAGAAAGAACATGATGAGTTCTTCGCTAAATTCAATGAAAAAATCGCTAATAAGAAGAAACCAAAAGTTCTTGTTCTTATGGGCTTACCAGGAAGTTACATGGCTGCTACTGAGAAATCTTATGTTGGTAACCTTGTAAAATTAGCAGGTGGTGAAAATATCATTAAAGGTACTGAAGAGTTTAAAAATCTAAACTTAGAAACTGCTTTAAATGATAAACCAGACTTCATTTTACGTACTGCTCATGCTATGCCTGATAACGTAAATGAAATGTTTAAAAAAGAATTTGAAAACAATAAGAGTTGGTCTCACTTTGATGCGGTAAAAAATAATAAAGTTGTCGATTTAGATAGCTCAATGTTTGGTATGACAGCTACATACGATTACCAAAAAGGATTAGAAAGTCTATACAGTATTTTCTATAGTAACTAATACTTAAAACCAGAAGTAGCACACTGCTGCCTCTGGTTTTTTACATAATACAATTTTAAAACAATGTGATATACTAAACATATAAACTATATAAGGAGGCTCTTAATGTTTAAAAACAAAAAAGCAATCACTTTTTCTGTTCTTATTCTACTTTTATTAAGTACAATATTTTTTGCAGCGAACAGTGGTAGTATAAAAGCTAGCGTCGGGCAATTAGCTGTTGGTATCTTTACTGGAGAATACGCCAATGTTAATGCAATTATCGACGTTCGTTTTCCAAGAATTATCATCACTATATTAGTAGGTGCTGCTCTTGGGGTTAGTGGTTTATTATTACAAACAGTATTAAAGAACCCACTTGTCGATCCTAGTATTATTGGTGTTTCTAGTGGAGCCAACCTATTTTTATACTTGGGATTAGGATTATTCCCTCAATTCATGATATTTAAATCAATATTTTCTATCATCGGTGGAGTCCTTGGTTTCTTAATCATTTATTACCTAGCAGGTAGAACAAAGAATAATGTTAAAATTATTTTAATCGGTATTGCAATAAGTTATTTCTTCACAGGAATACTAAGTTCTATGCAGTACTTAAACCAAGCTAACTCTACTACTTCAACTACGTTTAAAACTGTTGGTTTAGGAACTAAAAACTGGGATGATGTTTCATTATTATTAGGTTGGATTCCATTACTACTAATTATTAGCTTCTTCTTAGCTAAACTATGTAATATCTTCGCTTTAGATGATAATATTATTAGTTCATTAGGAATCAATATTAATATAATTCGCCTGCTGATTTCATTTGTTGCAGTAGCTCTTGCTTCTGTTTCTACAGCTGTTGCTGGTGTTATGGTCTTCTTAGCTCTTATTACACCTCATATTGCTAAGATTATAATTGGAAGAAATCATATTTATACTATTCCATTCAGTGCTCTACTAGGTGCATTTATCCTACTTTTATTCGATACAATAGGTCGTGTTATTTTCGCACCAATAGAAATACCTGCTGATTTAATAATGATGATTATAGGTGGACCTGCATTTATTATTTTAGTTAAGAAAGGAGTAAGTTAATGGAAAACATAATAGAAATTAATAACCTTACATTTAAGTATAATAATAAAAATCCACTTTTTGAAGGTCTAAATGTTAGTATTGAAAAAGGTAAGATTACTACCCTGCTTGGAAAAAATGGTTGTGGGAAGAGTACACTTATAAAAATATTAGCAAAAAACTTAAACTATAATTCTGGAAGTGTAAAAATCGAAGGTAAGGAACTGAATTCATATTCATTAAAAGAACTTGCGAGTATTCTTGCAATTGTTTATCAAAAGAATAAAACTCCACGAGAAATTACCGTCTATGATATGGTAAGTTTCGCTCGTCTTCCTTATCAAAACATCTTCTTCTACAAGCCTAGCGCTAGTGATATAGAAAAAATTGAATTTGCTCTTGAAAAAACTAATTTAGTAGCATATAGAGATAAACGTGTAGATGAATTATCAGGAGGCCAACTTCAACGTGTTTATATCGCAATGGCACTTGCACAAAGCACTGATATTATTATATTAGACGAACCTACTACTTTCCTTGATATAAAATATCAGAAATCTATAATGCAACTTGTTAGAGAGCTTAACAAATCTCTAGGAATTACTATTATCATGGTCCTACATGATATAAATCAGGCACTAGCATATAGTGATAATATTATTTCTCTTCTTGATGGAAAAGTAATTAAAAATGATCAAGCTGCTAACTTTTTCGATGAAAATCTTCTAAACAAACTTTATGATGCTGATATAAAAATAGAAGATGGAAAAGTAATTAGTTGGTAACTTTACTAATAACATATGAAAAAATTAAATCAATCGCTATGTCTAAGTATTAATATCTAGACATAGCGATAATTT
>NZ_JAPWCB010000026.1:0-16748 GCF_041433745.1 Gemella sp. 27098_8_149
TTATTACATTCCCCAAGCTGATAAACCTTGTGCTTGATATGCACGAGTTGCTGCATCGATTTGATCTTGAACTGTTGCTGTAGATCCCCATCCAGGCATTGTTTGGAATAATCCACTAGCTCCAGAAGCATTTCTAGCTCCTACTTGACCATTTGATTCACGAGCGATGATGTGTTCCCAAGTTGATGCTGGTACTCCAGTACGACGAGCCATTTCTTGAGCTGCTGCTGCTCCATCTGCACCTGCAGTGTTACCATTTGATAATACAACAGATCCACCTGGTGCTGAATATGATTGAGCTGGTGCTGCGTAAGATTGTTGTGCTGCTACTTCTTGTTGTTGAGCTGCTGGACGTTGTTTAGTTCCTACTACTACTACTTTAGCTGTAGCTTCAGTAATTACTTTCTCAGAAGCAACTTCTCTAGATACTTCTTTACCTTTTTCTCTTACAACGTTGTAAGTAACTTCTTTCTCACCGTTTTTACCTTCAACTTTTGTAACTTTTTCATCTACATATTTAGAATCATCTTTTTCTTCTTTTGTTTCGAATTTAATTACTTCTTTTTTAGTTTCAGTAGTTTTTCCAGTTCTAGCAATTTTAATTGTATCAACTGTAGCTACTTCACTGTTTAATCCTGGTGTAACTTCATCTTTTTCACCAAGAGTGATGTTTAATTCTTTTAAGATATCTTCAACTTTTTTGTAAGTAGTTTTTCTTACCGTAGTTGTATTTCCATCAACGATTGTTACTTCATGAGCTTTATAGATGCTGATAGTTTCCCCACCATTTACTTTTGTATCTAATCCTGGTTCCACTCTATCATCTGCACCAAAAGGAATATCATTGGCGATAAGAACTTCTCTTACTGTTCCTTTTTTAGTTTTTAGCTCAATTTTATTAGTATTATCTAGGTTTACGGCAAAAACATTGTGCCCTGTGTATTCTTCCGCTACTACGAAAGCTCCTGATAATAATAATCCCGATGTTGCCGCTGCGGCTATAATTCTACCTAATTTCATGTATTAATCAATCTCCTTTTTATCTTCTAATCCGAACAACGTACATGCATTATTGAATGTTTGTTTTGTTAGTTGTTCATACGACATTTCTTTAAGATCTGCAATTTCTTGTGCTACATAATGCACATATGCAGGTTCATTTCTTTTTCCTCTATATGGTGTTGGTGTTAAGTACGGACAATCCGTTTCAATTAACAATTTATCTAATGGACAAGCTTTTGCTACTTCTTTAGGTGTTTTTGCATTTTTAAATGTTACTGGTCCACCTAGTGAAATATAGAAGTTCTCTTTTAGCATTATATTCATGCTTTCTACAGAACCAGAAAAGCTGTGCATTATTCCACCAATTTCACTAGCTTTTTCTTCTTGAAGTATTTGTATTGTATCTGCCATAGCATCACGTGTGTGAATTACTATTGGTTTGTTTACTTCTTTTGCTAGTTGAATTTGTCTTCTAAATACTTCTTTTTGAACATCCTTTGGACTTTTATCCCAGTGATAATCTAGACCAATCTCTCCGATGGCTACTACTTTATCATTAGTTAAAGCAATATTTTTTATCATTTCATATTTTTCTTCTGTAAAGTCAATTGCCTCTACTGGGTGCCAACCTACTGTTAAATATAAAAAGTCATATTTAGCTGTGATTTCCAGTGCTTTTTCTATACTTTTATCATCGAAACCAACTATATTTATTAATTTTACTCCCGCTTCTTTCGCACGAGCAATAGTTTCTTCTAAGTCTTCTAAATAAGCATCATCATTTAGATGCGCATGTGTATCAAATAACATACCACGCCTCCTTACTCTTAAGATTATATCAAAACAACGTTTCATTAGAATATCTAAAGTATTTCAATTATGTTACAATACATTTTCAATTAACGTAATTATTGTTACTTTATACGTTTTCAATAATATTTAGAGAGGATTATTGTCTTTTTTCAACAATAATTTATAATTATTTAAGGAGATATCTAGAAAAAGAAAATATCTTAGAGCATTTAAACACTCTAAGACATCTCTCATAAATAAGTTTATTATATTATTTTAAGCTTAATTCTCCATGATACCAAACACGTACTTTACCATTCCCTATTGGATATATATCACTGAAGTATAATGTACCCGAAGCCCAACCATTCCCATCATAAAATTGACTATAATTTACACTTGTTGGGTATGCTGAACCTACGGGATAGTCATAAGGAATACTTTTAGAAATCTTTTCTGCAGTATTCTCAGAATTATTCACAATTGTACTTTTATCCGTTACAACATTATTATCTTGATATGTTGTATTTTCTTCATTCACATTAGTATTTCCACCTGATGAAGAATAAACTGTACCAATTCCTAAGCTTCCTGGAAGTAGCACTAATAATAAACTCATTGCTCCTATTTTAATACTTTTTTTCATAAGTATTGACCTCCCTATCTACTTATTTTACTAATATTATAGCACTTATTCTGACGTTGTAAACCTTTTCGGAATGATTTTTATAAAAAACGACTTTAAATATGAATCTGCTCTAATTTTTCGAGAGCAAATTATTATCTAAAGTCGTTCTTCTTATATTATTCAGCTTTAAAGTCTACTACTTGAGCACCGATAAGTTGCTCTAGTACTTCTGGTTTTACTTCTACTTGATGACCTACTTTACCTGCAGATACAATAATCGTTTCAACTTCACGACATTTTTCATCTACAAAAGTTGGGAATAGTTTTTTCATCGCGAATGGTGAACATCCACCTTTTACATATCCTGTAATTTTTGTCAGGTCTTTAAGTGGTAACATTGATAAACTTTTCACTCCTGCTGCTTTGGCAAGTTTCTTGAAGTTTATGCTATCTTCACTCATAAGTACTCCAACTACATAGTTACCTTTACCATCCGTAGTCATAATTGTTTTAAATACTTGGTTATGGTCACGTCCGATAATATCGGCTACTCCTACACCAGTTTTCGCAGCATCACTTTCTGCATCAAATTCAAAGTGATTGTACTCTACACCATTTTCATCTAAAAATCGCATAGCATTTGTTTTTAATTCTTTTTTCTTACTCATATTTGTACCTCATTATTTAACTTCTTCATTAGTTATAAATTATAACTAATATTTTACTCCAAACTTTGCTTGCTGTCAAAATCTGTTTTTAAATATTTTTGTAAAAATACCAACCCCAAAAGCTAGATTTTCTAATCTTTGAGATTGGCATTCAAATTATTATTTTAACACAAAGTGTCCTTCTTCAACTTCTTCGAATTTTTCTGTGCCAGTTATTACTATTTCCTCTGCACTAACTTCGAATTCTTCGAACATCTTTCTAGCTCTTACTGGATCAATAATCGGCATAGAGTTTAGAAGACGTTTCGTATAAACGTGCTGTGGATTTTTCATAATCTGTTCTGTTGTTCCTAATTCTACTAGATTACCTCTATACATTACAGCTATTCTATCTGCGATATACTCTACTACACCTAAGTTATGTGAAATAAATAAGTATGTTAGAGAGAATTTTTCTTGTAAATCTTTTAATAAATTAATTACCTGCGCTTGTGTTGAAGCATCTAAGGCAGAAGTTGGTTCATCACATAGAATGAAGTCTGGTTTTGTTACAACTGCTCGAGCAATACCAATACGTTGTCGTTGCCCTCCACTAAAAGCATTTGATAATTTTAGCGCGTCTTCATTAGAAATTCCAACAAACTCTAAAATTTCTAACGCCTTTTTCTTCGCAGTTTCTTTGTCTTCTTTGTGTAAAGCTTCCATAACTATATCTAAAGCACTCATTCGTGGATTTAATGATGAATATGGGTCTTGGAATATAATTTGCATTTTGCTATAAACTTCTGCAAGTTCTTTTTTCGACATTTTTGTTAAAGATTTTTCATTACCTTCTACAAAAACTTCCCCTGATGTGAATGGATCAATATTTAAAATCCCTTTACCTAGGGTAGTCTTTCCACTTCCAGATTCACCTACTACAGCTAAAGTCTCTGCTTTATAAATATCTAAACTAATGTCATTAACAGCTATAGTTTCTTTGACTTCTTTACCCATTCCTTTAGACTTATATACTTTTCGTACATTTTTAAGTTTTAAATACTCTTTACTCATTACTCCACCTCTTTCAGATACTCATGAGTATCGCTAAGTTTTTGCCAAGTATAGTGTTTGCCATCTTCCTTATAATCAACAGTCAGAAGTTCTTTATTAGTGTTTTCTAATCTTGCCGCTGCAAGAAGTTGTTTTGTATATGGGTGTTGTGCATTGCTGAAAATTTCTTCAACATTTCCTTTTTCCACAACTCTACCTCTATACATAATATACACATAGTCACACATTCCAGCTATTACACCGAAATCGTGGCTGACTAGCGCTACACTAAGTTCTGTTTCTTTTTGTAATTTCTTAATAAGAGATAAAATCTGTGCTTGAACCGTAACGTCTAGAGCAGTTGTAGGCTCATCCGCTACCAATAACTTAGGATTAGCAAGTAATGCCATAGCTATTAATATTCTTTGACGCATACCACCAGATAATTCATGTGGATATTGTTCCATTCTTAGAGGCGCATTAAGAATACCTACTTTTTCAAGTTGCTCTATAGCTAGTTTTTTCGCATCTTCTTTAGATTTATTTTGAAATCTTTCTATTACTTCTATTAAGTGAAAACCAATAGTTCTAACTGGATCTAGTGAAGTCATAGGATTTTGGAAGATCATAGAGATTGGTAATTTCTCCCCACTCTTAACTTCCTTTCCATCAAAGAAAAACTTATCATTTTTATCAAAAATATTGTTAGGAAGAATAGACATTATGCTTCGCATCAGGATACTTTTCCCACTTCCTGATTCACCAACAACACCAGTGATATGACCTTTTCTAAAATTAATATCAATGCCGTGTATTAGTTCTTTGTCTACTTCTTTATTAGGTTTATAATTAACCGTTAAATTTTTTAATTCTACTATGTTTGTCATATTATTCTCCCTCCTTTTGAATATATTTTGTAAATAAGTTACCAATATTATTAAATGAATAAATTGTTAACATTACAAATAATCCAGGGATAATTGCCATATGAGGTGCACGTTGTAAGCTTTGTTGTGCATTTTGCAGAAGTGTTCCCCAAGAAGTCATAGGTTGTTGAATACCAAGTCCTAAGAAACTAAGCGCCGCTTCTGTCATTATTGCATTTGCTATTGAAGCACTTGCTGCTACTACTAAAGTTGGTATTATAGCTGGAATAATATGTTTCTTTAGGATAGAGATAGTTTTTACACCGCTAAATCTACTGTATACTACGTAGTCGTATTCTTTTGCTGATAAAGTTTCTGCACGAACTAATCTCGCAAGACGCATCCAAGAAAAACATCCTATTACTATAATTATTGAACCAATTCCTGGTTTTAAAAATACACTAAGTACAATTACTAATACTAACCATGGAATAGATGATAATACATCAACTAAACGCATAAGTAAAGTATCAACAACTCCACCAACATAACCTGCGATAAGTCCTACTATCGTTCCAATTGTTACGGCAGTTACCATCGCTAGTAATCCTACTATAAGAGAAATACGCCCTCCATAGATTACACGAATAAAGTAATCACGTCCTACCTCATCAGTCCCGAATAAGTGC
Source organism: Gemella sp. 27098_8_149 (assembly GCF_041433745.1). Taxonomy (NCBI): domain Bacteria; kingdom Bacillati; phylum Bacillota; class Bacilli; order Caryophanales; family Gemellaceae; genus Gemella; species Gemella sp. 27098_8_149. The sequence continues at coordinate 5,678 of NZ_JAPWCB010000026.1, forward strand.
TGTAGACTCGGTGATTGAGATAGATTTGCTACATCAGTAGCCGCTGGATCAATAGGAAGTAAAGGTGCTATTAATGATACAAACACTAATATCGCTATAAAAATAAGTGAAAAAATATAAATTTTTGAACTTTTAGCTATTTTAATAAATCTTTTCATCTTATTTACCTCCTCTTCTAATTCTAGGATCTACTATAGAGTAAAGTATATCTGAAATTAAATTACCTACTATTACTAGTGTAGCTGAAAGTAACATTACTGCCATTATAATAGGATAATCTAATGCTCTAGTTGCTTGTGTAATATATGGTCCTATTCCTGGCCAACTAAATACTGTTTCTGTAATAATCGCTCCAGTTACTAACATTGGTAGTGACATACCCACTTGAGTAATTACTGGTATTAACACATTTTTTATAATGTGTCTTGTGAAAATTTGAGTTTTTGTCGCTTGGAAAGCTTGTTGAACTACTACATACTCTTCATTTGTTTGGCTTAAAGCTGAAGATCTTACATAACGTGTAAGTTCTGCGAAGAATACGATTGTTAAAGTTAGATAAGGCATAATAAAGTGTGATAAGAAATCACCAAAATCGCCTTCTTTACCAATTGTATGCATCCCTATTATTGGGAATAAGTTTAATTGATATCCTAAAACATAGATAAATATCATCGCTATCCAAAATGATGGAGTAGCTATTCCTAATGAAGCTACAGCATCGATGAATTTATCTTGCCATTTACCTTTGTTTGCAGCAGCTAGTAATCCAAGTACTATTGCGATTATTAGTGCTGTTATGTAGGCTGGTAATACTAATGATATTGTATTAGGTATTTTCGCTAGGATTTCTTCTCCTACACTATTGTGAGTTACTAGTGAGTGCCCGAAGTTCCCGCTTAATATTTGTCCTAACCAATCAACATACTGAATTAAAAATGGTTTATTAAGCCCACTTTGCTCACGAAGAATATTTATTTCTTCTTGTGACATATTCGATGTTATCTGTGCATCGATAGCATCATATGGTGCTAAATGTATTAAAGTAAATACTATAAACGATATTACTAAAAGTAGCGGTACTGCTTGTAATATACGTTTTAAAATATATCGAATCATACAATCTCCTTTAAATTCTAATTACTATATTTTTATGCAATTCATTTATAATTTATCATAAATATTTTTGTTATAAATTATAAATAAACGTTCCCCTTAAAACTAACAAAGCGAGGGAGATACTATAAAATCTTATTATTAAATAGGATTTTATCGTACTCCCCCTCATACTATATTTTATTTTCTACTATTTATTACTATTTAAGAGTAATTTTTGATAAATCATCAAATGTGTAGATTGGTACTAACTTAGCATCGTTAACATTTCCAACACGTTTGTTAACCGCTAAGATTTTTTGGTTATCTACGATTGGGTATAAGTATGCTTGGTTAGCAATTTCTTGTTGAAGGTTTTTGTACACTTCTTTACGTTTAGCTTCATCTAATTCAGCTGCACCTTGTTTGAATAATCCATCAACTTTTTCACTTCTGTATTGGAAGTAATTTGAAGTACCATTTGATCCAAATAGCTTAGAGTATAAATCAGGATCGTTACCCATAATATATCCACCTAAGAATAGGTTGTAAGCTTTAGAACCAACTTTTCTTAACTCTGTGAAGATAGCTGTTTCATCTCCACCACGAAGCTCTACATTAATTCCTACTGCTTGTAATTGTTGTTGAATGAATGTTGCTTGGATAGTATTTGCAGCATCGTTACTTGCATATCCTAGGTTAAGTTTCAAGTTAGAAACTCCCGCTTCTTTTAATAGTGATTTTGCTTTTTCAATATTTTGAGTATATTTCTCTACATCATCAGTATGGAATGGATTTTTCGGTGGTAAGAATGAATAAGGGTTTTGGTAGTATTTACTGTCTAAATAAGCTGCTTTATTCATATCTTCTTTGTTTAATGCGTATAAAATAGCTTGTCTAACTTTAACATCTTTTAATTCATCTGTGTTTGTATTTAGTCCTAAGTAACCGATACGGTTTTCACTGTAAGGATAAGTATCGATGTTTTTAGAATCTAAATCTTTAATTGCAGCAGGTAATACATATGCTGCATCTACCTCACCTTTTTGTAATGCTACTTTTGTAGTATCAGCACTTTTAATAATACGTAGTACTACATTTTTAACTTTTGGTTTACCGTTGTAATAATTTTCATTCGCTTCAAATTTAATATATTCTCCACGTTTGTTCTCTACTAGTTTGTATGGTCCAGTTCCTACTGGTGCTTCTTTTAATTCTTTAACTGAGAAGTCAGATACATTTCCATAAACGTGTTTTGGAATAATGTAAGTTTCATTCGCAATGTTATTTGCCGCAGCTGCGCTTGGTTCTGGGAACTTAAATACTACAGTGTAGTCATCTACTTTCTCTATAGTTATCGGTTTATCACCAATCCATAAGTTCTTGAAGTTTCCATTTTCTTTTTTAGCTTTTGTTTGATAAGTGAAAACTACGTCATCAGCTGTGAATTTTTGTCCATCAGACCATTTTACATCTTTTCTTAAGTTAACTTTTAAGCTAAGACCATCTTTTGCAAGTTCAGTAGATTCTGCTAAAGCATATTCTTTTGAACCATCTCCATTAACCTTGATTAATGGTGAGTAGATAATATTAGTCATTGTTAATCCCCAACGGTCACTAACCTTGATTGGGTTAGTTGATGATGGATCATCACTAATAGCATACGTGAAAGTATCTTTATCTTGAGAAGTGGTAATTGTGTTTTGCGTTTTTGAACTACATGCTGTTACAACACTCATTACTAACGCTAGTGCTCCTATAAACAATTTGTTTTTTTTCATTCTTTTTTTCCTCCTTGATTTTAAGTCCTATTTTCTAACTACGAAATATTTTGGTTTCCCCTATTTAATAATGGTTAAATACATTTGCCTATTCGACAGTGAGAGACTTACATTGCTACTCATGTATTGATTAAATAGACTATATTTCATAATAAGAATAATAAAACCAGATATTATTTAACATTGAACGAATGAAATCAATGCTAGTTTAGTTTACTGTATTATAGATAAAAATGTCAATTTATGTGCTTACTTTTATCATTTACTTTAATTATATAATTCTTTTGGTTTGGTATACTCGAAGAAATACTAAAGTATTATTATTTTTCTGTACCCCAAACTTCTTCTACGATTTCTTTGATTAGGGCAATTTTTTTCCATTGATCTTCTTCAGTAATCACGTTTCCTTCTTCTGTAGAAGCAAATCCACATTGTGTACTTAAGTAGATGTTTTCTAATGGTACATATTCGCTAGCTTCTTTAATTCTTGCGATTACTTCTTCTTTATCTTCTAAATCTGCAAATTTAGATGTAATTAATCCTAAAACAACTTTTTTATCTTTTCCAACTTTTGCTAGTGGCTTGAAATCTCCTGCACGATCTGTATCGTATTCTAAGTAGTATGCATTTACGTTTTCTCCAGCAAGTAGCTCGTCTTCAACGTTTTGGTATCCTCCTTGAGAAATCCATTTAGAAGCGAAGTTACCACGACAAACGTGTGTATTTATTGCTAAGTCTCCTGGTTTTCCTTCGATAACTTCGTTATTTAATGCTAAACAACGTGCTGCATATTCTCTACGAACTTCTTCTAATGGACGCGCATCACGGAAACGATTCGCAAATCCGTCATCAGCTAATGCTCCCCATGTACAATCATCAAATTGTAATACACGTAGTCCTTCGTTGTAAAGGTCTGCGATTACTTGTTTATAAGCTGCTACAATCGCATCTTTTAATTCTTCGAATGTTGGATAGAATTTTTCGTATCCTTTGATGTGATCTTCTGTACGAATTAACTCAAAGTATAGTTGTGATGGTGATGGAATTGTTAATTTTACAGTTACACCTTCTTTATCAGCTACTAAGTCTCTTAAGAATTTGTAGTGTGCTACAAATGGGTGATTTTCTCCACTGATTTTTCCTGATACTTTTGCTGTATCTGGTTTAGTTTCGATACCTTTGAATGGGTAACCTTTTTCTCCTTGAACGTGTTCTACACCGTTAAGACCCCAGAAGAAGTCTAGGTGCCAGTATGCACGGCGGAACTCTCCATCTGTTACTCCTTTTAGTCCATTTGCTATTTGTTTTTCAACTAACTCAGTAATTGCTTTATCTTCTACTTTTGTTAATTCTTCTTGTGATAATTCTCCTTTTGAGAATTTTTCACGAGCTTCTACTAATTCCTTAGGTCTTAAAAATGACCCAACGTGATCTACTCTATATGCTGCTCTTTCTACTACTTTATTTTGACAACCTTGACACATAATATTTTTTCTCCTTTTATTTAACTAATTTATTTTCTCTATCTTCTTAGATTTATTTATCAAGCAACCAAGAAAAGGCTGGATCCTGAAAAATATGACGTTTAGGAACAGTTTGTAAATTCTGATCGCATTCATCTATTGTACCTAATTTCAAAGCACAGACTTCTGGAATATTTTCTTGAACAGTGAAAATTTGACTATGACAGTTCTGGCAGTAATAACGCTGTTTCCCTGGAGAAGAACTATAGGAAACAAGATTTTCTTTTCCATGCAATACTAGCTTTTTACTGCTAACTTTAGCATTAACTGTATAGGCAGACGCAGTTACTTTCCGACAAAATGAGCAATGACAAAAAACTAATTCCGATAATTCCTCATCTAGAGTGTAGGTCACTGCTTTACATAAACAAGATCCTTTAAGCATTACGAATGCTCCTTTCTAACACCTTAATTTGACATCCTTGACCCATAATATTTTTTTCTCCTTTTGTTTAACTGATTTATTTTCTCTTTTTGTTTTATTCTTCTGACTTTATTATTTTGACTTTATTATTTTGACTTTATTATAAATTGCTAGTTACTTTTCTCTTCAAACTTTTCTTCTTTTCTCTTTTCTAATATCTATTTTTTCTCATAAACTAAAACTTTTTTATAAAGACCGTACTATTCGTCTTCTGGTAATATCGCTACTACTCTTACTGGAGATCCAGTTGCTTCTGTCCAGTTTGGATAAGCAATTGAGATTAAAGCTCCAGTCGCAGGTACTTGATCAAGATTTGCTAAAACTTCTATTTGATAAATATCTTGTTCTAGTAAGTAGTACTCTTGAATAAGACCTTCAGCTGCCGCTGTAACTCCTGAGTCAGTATCTAATGTTTCATGACCTACAGCTTTAACTTTTCTTTCTTTAATTAAGAATTCTAGTGCATCTCTTCCCCATCCTGGAGTGTGTTGAACATCATTTTCATCTAGATTTCTAATTTCATCATAGCTAGGCCAACGTTTTGACCAATCACTTCTAAATGCTACGAATGATTCTGGTAATATTTCACCATGTTCAGCTTCGAAGTCAAGAATGTCTTGTTTAGTAATTACATAATCATTATTCTCCGCTACTTCTTTACTTTTATCTATTACGTATAAAGGTAATAGTAAATCTTTAAGTTCGATTTCATCTAACCAACGACCACCTTCAACGAAGTGAATTGGCGCATCGATGTGTGTTCCATATTGTCCAACAACTGAGAATTTTTGAACATAGAATCCATCTTTTAAAGTAAAGACGTTTTCTTTTTCTAACGCAGGTAGCGCTGGGAACTTAGGTGAGTTTTCATCAATTTTGTGGCTTAAGTTAACCCATTTTTTGTTTTTTAATGTTTTATAAATATTTAGTAATTCTGACATATTTCTTTCCTCCGAAATGTTTATATTATTTCTTTAAGTTAAGAATTCTTGTGATTATTTTGAGAAATAAAAAAGTCCTCACAGAAGCTTTTGCTTCTGCAAGGACGTCTAATAATTTACGTGTTACCACCTTACTTTATGATATTCTCACAAATATCAACTCAAAAAGTACGCACCAAAAAACAATGGTGTTATACCCTGAAGCTATAACGGGCTCACCCGTAAAGGTCTAATTATTCGACCATTAACACTCAAAGACCATTTTCAAAGTTTCCAATACGATCTCTTTTCACCAACCGAGACTCTCTTTACCATCTTTCACTTTTACTTATCTTTTCAACGTGTGAATCATTAACTTGTGATTAAGTATAACAAGTTATTTTTTATCTGTCAATAGTTTTTTTGAAAAAATTTACATGTTTTCTTTCTGTAGAACTTTTATATACTCCATATTATTTGAATAAAAGCTAGTTAAATCAGTAGATTTTAAAGTCTAAATTCATCCTTTTCATCGATTAAAAATTTTCATTTTTACTGTAAATGTGTATCGTTTAGAGAAAATATCAATTAATAGCTTACTAAATTTTATTTTCACTAATTTTTTATTAAATATACAAAAAGATGAGAATTTCTAATTTTTCAAGAATCTCTCATCTTTCGTGTTTAATTTTCAATAAAATTTTATATTCTGATCTTTGTTTGAACCAATTTCCAAAGAATAGCTGGCACTAATAATATTGTTAATGCTAAAGCTAGACCACGGTTAATAGTAAATACATCTATTAATACTATTAATACGAAAGCAAATATTCCCATTAACAATATTAAATATCCCACTAATGAAACTCTTTCTATTATGAAAAATTCACCTTCTTTTTCTACATTATGCTTTTTATAGGCCTTACTTGATAACAGCATAATTACAGTTAAAATAACTAGGTAAATAATTATATTCTTCCAAGGAGCGTATCCGAAATAATAAAATATTGGCATCTTTGGTATATTATCAAGAAACGGCTTATTTGAAAAATAATTTACAAAGAATAATTTTCCTACACCAATCCATACTCCCAATGGATAATATATTAATGTAAGAGCTGGGATATACATCACACCTATGCTCAATATACTTCCACAAAAACTTGATAAGATTGCTCCTAGTAATACTAGACCTATTCCTAGTATATAAATTTTATTATTTATTTCAAATACCGCTGACACATTATAGAGTTCTCCTAACAAACTATTACTTATAACTGCTATATTTGTTAATCCTGTTAGAATGTAGCTAACTATTAAAGTTAAGAATGATAAAATTACTTTGGCAAAGTATACTTTCTCTTTTTCATAAGGTAAGCTCGCTACAAATTTACCAAAATTAGTATGATATTCAACTCCGAAGATTAATAACGGGATCAAAGTTATTAAAATATAATACCCAATATTAGTTCCCTCGTTAAACATAGTTTCTTTTAACTTAAATTTACTAGATTCTAAATTTTCTTTTAAGAAAGTTAATGTTTTTGTATTACTAATATCTAGTGCTGGAGGATATATTTTATCTAGTTCTTCCTGTTTATCAAAATACTCCTTGCTACCCGGCTGCATTCTTGACCATTCTTTATACTTAGGAACATTATTCAGTTCTTCTTCAGTTAAGTACTGTTTATATTTTTCACTATCATTGCCAGTAAGTACATTTAGATCCTCATCATTAGTATAAAATGTCCATAATGTAGTAATAGGAAAGTTATGCAAATATGCTCCAACCGCATAAGAATGTTTCATCTTATCAAATTTTTCTTTTGATAATCTTTCCTTATAATTTTTCTGATACTCTTCTTGCATCTTATTCAATTCATGTGTTTTTTTATTTACCTCGTCATTAGATGCACCTTTTCTAATTTCCAATTCCTTAGCTATTCCCGTAGATAATTGAAAATCATAAACTGCAACTCCATTTTTCAATTGATTTAGTTGTTTATTGGTACTTGTAGCGGCAAATGTAGAAAAGGCAATTAATAATATAATTAACATAATTGAATATTGTTTCAAATATATGCGCATAATTTTTAAAATATCTTTACACATTTTCATCTTCCCCCTTACTATTTAATAAAAAGATATCTTCTAATACAATAGGGAGTTTATCATATTGAAGAAGATCTTTATCTTGGATAATATCATGAGTAGTATCATAACTTCCCCTCATAATAACCACATAAACCCTTCCGATATTACTAATAATTCTTACATCTGGATTACGACGTAACTCCTCTGGTATTTTCTCTTGGTACACTAATTGATATTTACTATACTCATCCTTATTAATTTCTTCACTAACTCCAACTCCATCATCTAAATAGACAACCTTATCACTTATATTTTCCAGAGCATTTAATTGATGACTACTAATTAATAACCCAACTCCATCACTTTGAGCGTCCAAAATATAATCAACTATCATTTTAGTATTTATTACATCTATTCCATCTAATGGTTCATCTAAGAAGATAAACTTTGTTCGACATGAAATCCCCAAAATCAAACTAAAAATAGCTAATTGCCCTTTTGATAATTCAGATAATCTACTAGTTTGTGATAATTTAATTTTTTCTAATTCTGTTTTAAAATATTGTTCATCAAAATTTTCATAAGCTAACTTATAAAATTCACCAACTTTTTTAATTTTAGAATTTTTAAAATAGTCGAATCTATCTGGTATATAAATCAGTTGTTTTTTTATATTTTTATTATCTACATCCTCAATTCTTATTTTCCCAGAATCTTGACTATATATCCCTGATAGAATTTTTAATAATGTTGTTTTCCCACTTCCATTTCTACCAACAAGTGCTACAATTTCTCCAGTACTTACGGAAAAACTAACATTATTTAATACTATCTTCTTGGAAAATTTTTTATTAATTTTTTCTATCGTAAGTTTCATAATTTTTCTCCTTTATCTTTTCTGAAATGACTTCACATAATTTCTCCATCGATAATCCTAAAAATTTCCATTCCATGATTAATTCTTTTAACTTTCCATCAATCTTCTTATTATCCATAATTAATCACCCTTTCGAAATTCTAACTTAATTTTTTCTAATAAATCTTCTTCCGAGATTCCCCTTATTTTTACTTCCCTAACTAGATCTTCAATTATCGAATCTATTAGTTCATAATTTGGAATAATATTATCAAAATTATTTGTAATAAAAGTACCTCTTCCTACTATCGTTGTAATTATCTTTTCACTTTCTAACTGTTGAAATGCTTTTTGAATTGTACTGACATTAACACCAAGCATTTTCGAAAATTCTCTTACCGATGGTAATTTATCCCCCTCCTGTAATAAATTTTTACTTATCATAGACTTAATTTGGTCTACTATTTGCTTATAAATAGGTTTGTCTGATAATGAATCAATTTGAAACATAGTGACCTCCTTCCTAAGTGTACCATATACCACCATACATCTTTCACTTAAAGTGTACCACACATCACCATACATTACAAGTAAAAAATAAGATATAATAATAAATTTCAATAAATCTATTATTATATCTTATCTTTATTTAGATTTTTTATTTAATAATGGTTTTAGTACAACTCTAAAAATCGAATCAGCTATTATTATACCAACTGCTAAACCTATAGCACCATAAAAACTATTTAAGAAAATTTTTGCAGAATTTCCATATTCATCTAATAATAACGTTCTAAATGCATCATAAATAGTTACTCCAGGCACTACCGGTACAAGACCTGGAACGAAATATACAGTTACAGGATTTTTAAATTTAATGGCACAAATTTGACCTATATTAGCTAGTAATAACGAGCATACTAAACTCGACATAAATACACTATGTCCATGACTCCACATTTCCCAATATCCACACCATCCTACCGCTCCAATTATTCCACCAGTTACCAAAGTTTTTCTTGGAACATCACAAACAATTCCAAAAGATACTGAAGATATAAAGCTAAATATAAAATGATATAGTAATAACAAGGCATGACTCATAACAGCAAGCATTATACCACACCTCCTAGTAGTCTAACTATATAGTATACAGTAACTATTCCTGCACCTAACGCAAATGCTACACAGAAACTTTCAATAAATCGAATAGACCCAGAAATAAACTGTCTGGCGATAATATCCCTCATTGAGTTCGTTATTGTAATACCTGGAACAAGAGGAACTACTGCACCTATCATCGCAAGTCTTAATGAATGTCCATTTAATAATGCAAAACCAATATATCCCGCTACACCACCGACAAAAGTACTAATATACTCAGAAATAAAAGGCGCTTTTAAATAATCTATAACTTTAATATAAACATAAAATGCCACTGCTCCAGCTATTCCTCCAGGTATTACATCCCAGAAGTTACCATCAAAGATCAAGACGATACTTCCACTTAGAACACCTGAACAAAGAACTTTAAACCAATCCTTTATAGGGCTCTTTTCCTCTTGAACTCTTTTTAGTGCTTTATACATATCTGGTAAACTTATTTTTCCCGATGTAAATGCCCTCGACAATGAATTAACTTCCGATATTTTAGTTAAATTATAGGTTCTATCCCCTACTCTTCGAAAATCAGTTCCTATTTTTTCTATCCTAATAAATATACCAGTAAGAGTAACATGAGTATAATATTCATCAATACGATCATCACCAACACCATGTTTAATGATTCTCTCAAGAGTATCTTCTGTTCTATATACCTCGGCACCATTTTCCATTAATATTTTTCCCGCAAGTAACGCTGTTTTCATCAATAATTTCTCATACATTACTCTTCTCCATTAAAGATTAGATATAAAGTTCAAATAGAATTTAAAACTATATATCTAGTCATCTTACCTTCCATAAATAAATTTTAAAATCATTATATCATAAAACCATCTATAAAAACATAGTTTTCAATTATACAAATTAAAAAAAAAATTGCATCTATGAATCTTAGTTCCTCTAAAAGTAAGTCTTCGTTGCGTACTTTGTACGTAACGTTAAATAATACTTTTACCAAGTTTCTTATAATTCCTTTGTCACTTCGCAGTGGTTGCTTTCCAATCACTACGTTCTTGGAGCAACTGTGCGTATTTTGCACGTAATGATTTTTACGAATCGAAGATTCTAAAAATCTTAACGACTCGCGCAGTAGACGTACTCCAATCACCTTCAGCTATCGCTTTGTTTCTTGGTACGTCCTTGCGTACTTTGTACCTAACGTATGTCCATTCATAATTTTCAAATTCTACATTGCCACTTCGCAGTGGTTGCTTTCC
>NZ_JAPWCB010000027.1:0-15145 GCF_041433745.1 Gemella sp. 27098_8_149
CTTTGAAAAACCTGATAACAATTGGAAATTAAACCCTTTGCCGTATAATATTAATGCATCTTTGTATATTAGAACTTTTAATTTTTTGTTTATATATTTTGCTTCTCGTACTAAAATATCTAAATCTCGTTCTGTCTCCGGATATTTAATGAATAATTCTTCGTATTCAGCTTTATTTTTTCTAATATTTTTTATTACAGATTTAATTAAGAAAAATGTAATAAGAAGAATTAGCACTTCCATTCCATAAGTTGCAATATAATATCCTTTACCAGGCACTGTTAAATAAAACTGTGAAGTAAATGGTTTTTCTCGTAATTTACTTGAATAATCATCTATACTTTTCTTTATTACAATTTCATTAACTATATCTGAAACTCTTGCTCTAATTAGTGAACTATTCTCTGCAGCATTTTTAAATTTTTCTTTTAATTCTGGAGAGATATTCTTCCTCCCCTTACTTCCTCTTTCAAAGATGGCATCAACACGAGAGTAAATATCTTTATCCTTTAAATCTATTAATTTTTCATTTGGTATATCATTACTTTGTATTAATTTCTTAACATCTTCCTTAGAAGCTTTTAACATTACAAATCCATGTTCATGCTGGAGCATATAGAATTTTTGATTATCTTTTAAGCTATCATCTGTAATATCTAACTCTTCAAGGGCTTCTACCTTAATAAAAGTATAACCACTAGATTTTTGGAATTGTTTTCCTTCTTTATACTGCACTTCTGCTGATTTTGTTCTATCATCATAAAGGCTTTGGGTCCCCCCGATACTCAGCAGAGCGAACAATATTGCAAAGAATAGTTTTAACCATGTTCCTCTTAAATAACTCTTCCTCATAACTTTCCTTCACGTCCTTAATTATTTGGATTTTCTATAATTACAGCTCCCTGTTCTGTTCCCTTAATGCATAGTTTACACATGTTTAAGAATAGGCCATGCTCTACTACTCCTACTATGCTTTCTAGTTTTTCTTTTACAGCTTTAATATCAAATCCATAACCTAAGTGTAAATCTACAATGTAATTATTGTTGTCTGTTATAAGAGTTGCTCCATCTTTTAATCTTAACACTGGTTTTAAGCCCGCTTCTTCCATTTTTCTTATAGTATGACTATAACCAAATGGCAAGATCTCCACAGGTAGGTTGAAGTTTCCTAGTTTTTCTACATCTTTACTCTCATCATAGATCCAGATTACTTCACGAGCAATATCAGCAACTATTTTTTCTCTAAATAATGCTGCTCCTCCACCTTTTATCGCATTAAAATCCTTATCGATTTCATCTACTCCATCAACAGCAAGATCAATATGATCAATTTCTTCTAATTCTTTGATTGAAAGACCAAGGCTTTTAGCTAGTTCAACCGTTTGAATCGATGTCGATACCATTTCAACATTCAATCCTTCTTTTACTCTATCAGCTAATGCATGAACAAAATAGAATACAGTTGAACCTGTCCCTAACCCAACGATCATACCATCTTTTACATAATCTACAGCTTTTTTACCAACAACTTCTTTTAGATTCATTTCGGTTCCCCTCTTTATGTATATGTTACTTTTAAATTATTTATATTCTACTAATAGATATTTCTTCTTACCACGTCTAAGTACTGTAAATCCATCTTCTAGTCTGTCTTTACCTTCTACAACATATTCTAAATCTGTAACTTTATCACCATTCACATAAACAGCACCATTGTTTACATCTTCACGTGCTTGACGTTTTGATTGAACTAGATTACTTTCAACTAAGAAATCTACGATATTGTATTCTTTTTTATCTAATTCAGATTTTGGCATTCCCTTAACAGCTGCTTTTAATTCATCGTGAGTTAGTTCTTTAATGTTTCCTGAGAATAATGCTTTTGTAATGTTTAATGCACTTTCTAATGCTTTTTCACCGTGAACAATTTTCACCATTTCTTCAGCTAATGCTTTTTGAGCTAGACGTAAGTGTGGTTCTTTTTCTGAACTTTCTCTTAATACTTCGATTTGGTCTTTTTCTAAGAATGTGAATTTTTTAAGAGCCGGTACTACTTCTGTATCCGCAGTGTTAAACCAGAATTGGTAGAATTCATATGGTGTTGTTTGTTCTGGATCTAACCATACTGCACCTCCAGTAGATTTACCAAATTTAGTTCCGTCAGATTTAAGCATCAATGGAATAGTAAATCCATATGCTTCAACATCCCCACGAAGTTTTCTCATTATTTCTAGACCAGTAGTAATGTTGCCCCATTGGTCAGAACCACCAATTTGTAATTTTACATTGTGATGTTCATTTAAGTAAGCATAGTCAATACCTTGTAGTATAGTATAACTGAATTCTGTAAATGATAACCCATTATCCAGACGGCTTGAAATTGAATCTTTCGCTAATAAGTAATTAATGTTTACTAATTTTCCATAATCACGTAAAAATTCAATCATAGATAGTTTTCCTAACCAGTCATGGTTGTTTACGAATTCGATATTGTCATCTCCACGGAAAATATTACGAAGTTGCGCTTCAAGACGACGAGCATTATCTTCAATTACCTCAAGACTTTGTAATTGACGTTCTTCGCTTCTTCCTGATGGGTCTCCGATAATACCAGTTCCTCCACCTACTAAAATAACAGGTTTATGTCCATGTTGTTGAAATCTTTTTAATGTTAAAAATGGAAGTAAGTGTCCAATGTGTAATGAGTTTCCTGTTGGATCTGTACCACAGTATATCGATACACTTTCTTTTTCTAATAATTCTTTTATTCCTTCTTCATCTGTTTGTTGATAAACTAAGTCTCTATATTTTAAATCTTCTAATAATTTACTCATTAAAATGCCTCCATATCAATTTTTATACACTTACTTCAATTATAACATATTTTTATTTTTTGTTTTATCTTTTTCTAATATTTTTAACGATAAATTCTATTCTAAGCCTTGCATATAATTTACTACTTTATATTAAATTATGGTATAATGTAGCTAATAGTATGCAATCTAAGGAGATTACAATGAAAATTAAGAAGATACTAACTTCTATGACGCGAGCCATACTTCTTTCTATTGGATTACTAATTAGTTTAGGTGTGGGGCTTGCTATCGGGTATGTGGGTGGCTTAGTTAAAGATCAACCTGTCTTAACCCAAAAAGAAATGAAAGAACAAATAAATAACATTAGTAAGAACAGTGAAGTTTATTTCGGAAGTGGTGAAAAATTAGGGACAATCAACTCCGAATTAATTAGAAAAACTGTTACTTACGAAAATATCGGTGATAATGTTAAAAATGCTATTATCGCAAGTGAAGACTCTAATTTCTATTCTAACAGTGGAATTGATATTTGGGCTGTTTTAAGAGCTACACATAGTGAAGCGACTGGTGCTAGAACAACTGGTGGTAGTACTATCACTCAGCAATTGGTAAAAAATCAGCTTCTTGATAATTCAAGATCTTATGAAAGAAAAGCAAAAGAAATATTACTAGCACTTCGTGTTGATAGTCATTTTTCTAAAAATGAAATTCTTGAAAATTATCTAAATGTTGCTCCTTTCGGAAAGAATAGCTTAGGACAAAACATTAGCGGTATCGAAACTGCAGCACAAGGTGTTTTTGGAGTTCATTCTAAAGACTTGAATATAGCTCAAGCAGCTTATCTTGTTGGTTTTGTACAATCGCCATATACATATACACCATTTGACTCTGCTGGAAATATCCGTCCTGACGAAGAGCTTCAAGCGGGATTTGAAAGACAGCAATATGTATTAGAACGTATGCTTTCAAATGATTTTATTACTAAAGAACAATTTGAAGAAGCGAAGAAATTCGATATTAAAGGCGCTTATGCTAAACAAAAATATTCAGAATATACTGATTACCCTTATATTCGTGATGAGGTAAGAAGTTCAGTTGCAGAGATATTAGCTGAGCAAACTGCTAAAAAGAATAATAGAGAAGAAAAATTTAAAAATGATTCTGACTACAGAAATGAACTAATCGAAAAAAGTAGAATTAAATTCATAACTGGTGGTTATAAAGTAAAAACTACACTTGATAAGAAACTTTACGATACACTTCAAGAAACGAAAAAACAATTCGCTTCTTATCCAACACACACTCAGGGTGGTGTTGTTTATCCATTAGAAATTGGAGCATCGGTTATTGAAAACAGTACTGGTAAAGTATTAGCGTTTATCGGTGGTATGGACTACAAAAAACAACAACTTAACCACGCTACAAGAACTCGTCGTTCACCAGGTTCTACAATCAAACCACTATTAGTTTATGGACCAGCTATTGATAAAGGTTACATTACTCCTAACTCAACAGTTTTAGATAAGAGATTTAATCATTATGGTTGGAGACCTGAGAACTATGACATGTCTGAGCGTGGATACCTACCTGCTAGAGAAGCTTTAGCTAGATCTCTTAACTTACCTACGGTAAGGCTATACTCTGCATTTTATAAAGAGGATCCTGTTACTAATTACTTAGAGAAAATGGATATTGAAGGTCTTACAGAAAGTGATAAGACTAACTTAGCTACTGCCATTGGTGGTATGACTTACGGTTTATCAGTTACAGAGAATACTAGTGCCTTTTCTACTTTTGCAAATAAAGGTGAACACAAAAAGGCACATATTATCGAAGAAATCGAAAATAATGATGGAGAGCTAATTTATAAAGCTGATTTCTCTCCAGTTAAAGTATTCGAAGAATCTACAAGTTATCTAATCGTCGATATGCTTGGAGATGTAATCAATAAGAGTTATGGTACATCTCATGATATGCCAAGTAAACTTAAATTTAATTCTAAAAACCTATTTGTAAAAACAGGGACTTCTGAGTACTATAAAGACCTATGGGTTGTTGGTGGTTCTACAAAAATAACTGTTGGTCTATGGAATGGATACGATAGTCCGGCAAAAGTACCAAGTTATGACTATGCTCAAAGAAGCTGGATTGCAGTTATGAATGCTATTTATGCACTTGATAAAAACTTAATCTCTCCAGATACTGCCTTTAGTCGACCTAAATCAGTCGTTGATGCAAGTATCAACGGTTATAACAATGCAAAAGGTGGTACAAAAGATATAGTTCCAAATGGCTTTAAAGAACTATCTAAAGAAAAAACATTGGCGAAGTTTGGTTATAATATCGATAAGGGTATTTCATTTAGCGATCCTTCAAAAGTCGATGTAACAAAACCTGTTCAAAAAGAAGAGAAGAAAGACGACAAAGACAAAAAGGATAAAAAAGAAGAGCAAGAAGAGCGTACAGTAACAATTACTGAAACTTCTCCTCCAATCTTAAAACCAACTGTTATTACAGAAGAAGATGAAGAATAACAAAAAAGAGGGTTGAGCATATAGTTCAATCCTCTTTTTTATATATTTTTATTATTACGCTTCTTATTCTCCTAGCACATCGTATAAAGCTGGAAGATCGTGTGCTTTAGCTATTTCTCCCCAATTCCCTACATCATCTAAACCATTTGCATGAGTTACAGTATAAATAACTTTAGTTAATGTGTAAAACTCCTGTAATGGCTTTAATAAATTCTTAAGATTTGATTTATTTACATCACACATTAGCTTCTCATAAAGAGTTGTAGCCGCTTTACTATCAGTGCAATTTATTACATCATCAGGAATAATACCCGCATGAGCCAAGTACAATAAGTAATTATAAACAGCCTTAAATGTTCTATATGAGTCTGTTATTCCTACATCATTAGATGTTTTTATTACTTTTTTATAAGAGAAATTACTGATTTGTTGTTGAATTGGATTTTTAATTTTTTCAATCAGTAATCCTATAAATTCATCTGTTACCTTTTTTTGATTCTCTACAACATTATCGGGAGTAATATTTTTCTCCAATAATCTATTATAAAAATCACAGAAAATTTTATCTAATTCATACGTATCTTCTTCAGTCAAAAACTCTTCAGGTGCAACAAAGTTTTTTATTATCGCTGGAAATTCTATAGTTTTTCCTACATGAAATGTTCCTACAGTCATATTTAACGATTGTACAAAATCATTTTTTCTTACAAAATTATATATATGATGAGCGCTTTTTGCATAATAATTAGAAGTAAATTCTTGAAGTTTATTAGTCGCCTCTAAATCTTTTTCTAAAAAATACTCTTCTAATTTTTTATTATATTTTTTATCATATTTTCTTAATTGTTTTAACTGTGGTAATGCTGTATTGAATGTATAAACTCGCTGGTATATTTTCTTAAGTAATTCTACCGTGATAGCTAAATGACCACCAAGTGAATGTCCAGCTGCAACTTTATAGCATACATCAAAGTCCGGAATCTTTCTTTTTAAAAATCTATTAAATAAACATGCTGAGTCTATCTGACTAGTGTTTTCTCCTGAAACTATTCCTGTATAATTGTAAAACCAATCACTAATATCTTCACTCTCACTACCTCTATAAATAACAAGAAGTTCTTTAAGTTCTGGTATATAAATTGCTGTAGCTTGAAATCCATTTTTCGTAATCTTTGGAATTGATATTCCACTATTATATACTTCAATATCTTCAAATGTTTTTCCAGTTATATCTTTTATAATTCTTTTTATTTTATATTCTGCTGTACTTTGTTTCTTATTTCCTTTAATTAAATAATCATACTCCGCTAATTTCGCAATAAGCAAAGGATTATGGAAAAATCTTAACATCGTCAAATCACCTCTTTTATATAAAAACAATTATAACATATTTTATAGAGAATATAAAAATTCTATATCTTCCCATATAATGAGAAAATATAGAATTTTATTAAATATTATACGTTAAATCTAAATAACATGATGTCGCCGTCTTTTACTTCGTATTCTTTACCTTCTAGACGGACACGACCAGCTTCTTTAGCTTTTGGCATACTTCCGTATTCAACTAAGTCATCATAACTTACAGTTTCAGCACGGATGAATCCACGCTCGAAATCAGAGTGGATAATTCCAGCACATTCAGGTGCTAACATACCTTTTTTGAATGTCCACGCACGTACTTCTTGGACACCTGCTGTGAAGTATGTTGCTAATCCTAATAAGCTATAACTTGCTTTGATTAGTTTATCTAATCCACTTTCATCAATTCCTAGTTCTTCTAAGAACATTGCTTTTTCTTCATCTTCTAATGAAGCCATTTCTTCTTCAATCTTCGCACAAACTACGATTACTTGGCTTCCTTCACTTGCAGCAAACTCACGTACACTTGCTACGTGTTTGTTAGAATCAACGTCTAGTAAATCATCTTCACTTACGTTAGCAACATAAAGCATAGGTTTCATTGTTAATAAATGTAATCCTTTTGCGATTTTTTGCTCTTCTTTATCTAATTCTAAAAGTCTAGCTGGTTTTTCTTCTTTAAGAATGTCGCGAACTTTAGTAAGTACTGCAAATTCTGCAACAGCATCTTTATCTTTTTGTTTAGCTTGTTTTTCAACACGTCCGATACGTTTTTCAACACTCTCTAAGTCAGCTAAGATTAACTCTAAGTTAATAACTTCGATATCGTATAATGGATCTACTCCACCAGCAACGTGAGTAATGTTTTCATCTTCAAAACATCTAACAACTTGACAAATTGCATCTACTTCACGAATGTGACTTAAGAATTTATTCCCTAATCCTTCACCTTTAGATGCACCTTTTACGATACCAGCGATATCAGTAAATTCGAATGATGTTGGTACTGTTTTTTTAGGTTCTACTAGTTCTGTTAATTTATTTAATCTGTGATCTGGTACTTCTACAATTCCTACGTTTGGATCAATTGTTGCGAAAGGATAGTTCGCTGCTAATGCTCCTGCTTTTGTAATTGCGTTAAAAAGTGTACTTTTTCCTACGTTTGGTAATCCTACTATTCCGGCTGTTAATGCCATAGTATTAATCACTCCTTTTCTTCATTAATTTCTTATATTACTTAGGCCTCGCCTACTCAACTTAACTATTATAACATAAAACACAAAACTTATCATTTAATATTATGCTAATTAAAAATATTTTTGCTAATAATCACTAATTTTATATATTAGTATAGTAAAAGATACTAACTATTACAAAAGTACGTACTTTACAAAATTTATTTTGGTATGTAAAATATATTACAAGATATAAATTTTTTTGAAAAAATTAAAAGGATAATAATTAACTATGAAAAAATATAATTCAAACATAAAACTTGGTACAGCAACACTTAATGTTGTAAACTTTGACAAACAACTTAAATTCTATACAGAAGCATTGGGTATGACTGTAATTTCTAAAAACGAAACTGAAGCTACTTTAGGTACTTCAGATAATACTCCGCTTCTTCACTTAAAAAAAGTCGATGGGCCTCTAGTTCGTTCTTACGGTCTATATCACATAGCATACCTAGTTCCAGATGAACAAAGTCTAGCAAACATACTGCGCCACTTTATAGATTCTAATATACCTTTAGATGGTGGCTCTGATCACGGTTATAGTAATGCCCTTTACCTAAGTGATATAGAAGGTAATGGAATAGAAGTATATTATGATAAAGACGAATCTACTTGGGACATAAAAGAAGATGGGAGAATTATAGGAGTAACAGAACCTATCGATGCTACTCACCTACTTGATATTTCTGAAACTGTAGTGCCATATACCTTACCTGTAGAAACTATTATTGGGCACGTTCATCTAAGTGTTCAAAACTCTACCATTTCTTCTAACTTCTATCAAGAAGTACTAGGATTTAGTGATAAATTCACCGTGGCTAGTGCTAGTTGGATTGCTTACGGCAATTACCACCACCATCTAGCTGTTAATCAATGGGGAGGTCCTAATCTAAGCCTTAGACAAAAAGGAACTCCAGGTTTAGATCATTTTGAAATTCTATTTATTGATGATGCTGCTTACAATAAAGTTGTGGAAAATATAAAAAATAACAACACTAAAATCATCTCTGAATATGATAATAAGATTATTATTAATGATCCTAATGGAATTGAAATTCATTTAATAAAAAAAGCATAATATTTAAAAATCTTTACGTGGGTGACTCATCAAAACCGATTTCTTTGAAATCACAATTTTCGAGTCACTCACTTTTAGTTTTTATTCGCTTATTTCCCTAGCTTTATGATATAATAAGAATATTATTTTAGCAGAAGGAGGAACTATGCAAGATTTTATAGCACAATTTGGTAGCTTTGCACCTATAGTATTTTTAATACTAGCATCTGTATTACCAATATTTTTATTCCCACCAGGGATATTCTCTGCAATTGGTGGTTATTTATTTGGTTTTACTCATGGTTTTATCCTTTCAATAATTTCTGCAATGATATATACTAGTGCAATGTTTTTTATTGCAAGATACTTTGCCAGTGATTATGTAGAAAAATACTTAGCAAAAAAACTATCGAAAAAACAATATGATACAATTTTCGGTATAAGTGAAAATAAACTAACAATGTTTCTAATAATCTATAGATTAATCCCTGTTCTTCCAAACAGTGTTATCTGTTACTCATATGGTTTAACTAGAATATCTTTTAAAAAATATTTCATCGGTAACATTATAGGGCTGATTCCTGGAAAAATGATCTGGTTACACTTTGGTACTACTCTAAATAATATTGGAAGTATGGAATTTTTATATGGAATAATTATTGTTTTGGCCTTTATGTTTATAAGCTCAAAAGTATCAAAAAAATTTAATAAATAAACATAAAAGCTAGTGATTCTATTTAAAGATTCACTAGCTTTTTCATATTATGAATTTTTTTCAACTATTTTTTTAATTTTTTTGTTAAACTCACGTCTTGGCATCATTATGTTATTATCACACTTTAGGCACTTTATCTTTATATCTGCCCCCATACGTGTAATTTGCCATCTATTTGTGCCACAAGGGTGTTGTTTTTTCATTTCAACTATGTCATTTAATTCATATTCCATAATCCAACCTCCTATTTTTCTTCATTTGATGTTAATAAAGATTTAAATTCTTTATAGAAATCACGTCGTAATCTCGTTTCGATCTCATTTTTCTTACCAACTTTAGCTTTTCCAATAACATGTATAGTAACAACATTATCCTCAATTTTTTCTATATAATCGATGTGTAATTTATCATTTTTATATAATAAATCATTATATTCTTTAGAGTTATTAGCATTGCCTATTACTTTATTAACTCTCTCTTCAATTTTTTCAATAGACTCATCAATCTTAATTGGTAGTTCTACTAATGCTAAGTTATACATTAAAGAATAGTTTACTACTTGATTAATAGTCCCATTAGGTATGAAGTATACTTCACCATCTTTAGAACGAATTTTCGTAGAGCGTAATCCAAGTGACATTACATAACCTCCAGCAATAAAGGCTGCTTGATTATAAATTTTAACATTGTCACCTACATCAAATTGTCCTTCAAGAATGATAAAAAATCCAGATATAATATCTTTAACTAAACTCTGTGCACCAAAACCAATAGCTACCGATGCTATACCTGCACTGGCCACAATACTCGTAGTATTAACTCCTAAGATTGATAAAACTTGAAAAAATGCAATAAAGTAGATTGTATAACGAACTGCACTTTTAACAAGTTTGTGTAACGTTTCTGATCTTTTCTCATTAAACTTTATATTAAATTTCCTATTGGCATTATCACTCGTTGTCATCAGATAATCAATAATTTTATTAAAGATACGAACTAGAATTGATGCAATAATAAAAATTCCAATTATAAGCAATAGTTTTTCTAAAACTGCAATAAATAAATCAGTGTTACTTAATGAAGTTTTGACTTTTTCAATAATGTTCATAATTATTCATCCTTGAATAATGAAATAATACGTTCAAATTCATCATTATCTTTGAACTCAATTTCAATCTTACCTTTTTTATTACGACCTTGTTTAATCGTTACAGACGTTCCAAGACGCTTTTTAAGAATATTTTCCTGCTCTTCTATAAAAATATCCTTAGCCTTCGCTTTCTTGACTTCTTTCGGTTTCAGTAACTTCGCTACATATTCTTCTAATTCACGAACAGACATTTTTCTTTCAACTACTAAAGCGCAAACCTCTTCCATAGCTTTTTTTGTTTTTAATGAAAGTAACGTTCGGGCATGAGCCGTACTTATGACTCCTTGCTCAAGTTTATTTTTAATTTCTGTTGGTAACTTTAATAGTCGTAAACTATTTGCTATATAAGGTCTACTTTTCCCAAGTTTTTTAGCTAATTCCTCTTGAGTTAATGACATCTTATCCATCAGATTTTTATAACTTTCTGATTCTTCTAAAGCAGATAAATCTTCACGTTGTAAGTTTTCTAGTACAGCAAAGACCATCATTTCTTCATCTGTCATCTCTTTAATAATAGCTGGAATTTCTTTTCTACCTAGCAGTTCAAATGCTCTATAACGACGCTCTCCTGCTATAATGTAATACCCTTTTACAGCTTTTTTTACAATAATAGGTTGTAATAAACCATTTTTTTCGATAGATTCTTTTAATTCATTTAATTTTTCTTCATTAAAATAAGTACGTGGTTGATATGGGTTCTTTTTGATCTCATCAAGTGCAATTTCCACTATTTTATCATTATCCGTAACTATCTCAACATTTTCTGTAGCGAAAATAGCATCAAGTCCACGTCCTAAACCTTTACCTAATTTTTTAGCCACGTTCAATCACCTCTTTAGCTAATGATAAATATTGTTTTGCACCATTAGAATTTTTCGCATATTCAATAATTGGTTCACCAAAACTTGGAGCTTCACTTAAACGTACAGTTCTTGCGATAACCGTTTCAAATGCTTTATCTTTGAAATGCTCTCTTACTTGTTCTGCTACTTGATTAGAAATATTTGTTCTACTATCAGTCATAGTAAGTAATACTCCAAAAATATCCAATTTAGAGTTAAGATGCTTTCTTACTATATTAAATGTATTCATAAGCTGACTAAGCCCTTCTAAGGCATAATATTCTGTCTGTACAGGGATAATTACTCCGTCAGCTGCAGTTAATGAATTTAATGTAATAAGTCCTAAAGATGGAGGACAATCGATTACTACATAATCATACTCTTCTTTAATTTCAGAAATTGCATTTTTCATACGTTGCTCACGACTAATTGCTGATACAAGCTCAACCTCTGCACCGGCCAATGCAATACTAGAAGGCACAATATCCAGATTTTCATAAGCTGTTTTAATGATTACATCATTAATATTAACTTCATCTACAAGGATATTATAGATTGATTGACTTATAGCTGCTTTATCTACACCAACACCACTTGTGGCATTCGCCTGTGGATCAGTATCAATTAGTAGTACTTTCTTTTTAAGATGAGCTAACGAAGCCGCTAAATTTATTGAAGTAGTTGTTTTTCCTACTCCACCTTTTTGATTACATATCGCTAATATTTTCATCATTTACCTCTTTTTTCACATAGCGTGGAACAGTAACCTTGATAACCACACTATCCATATTCTCTTCTTCTTCTTTATTAAGATTAATATTATATTTCTCTTCCAATTTAGCTATTTCTTTTACAAGTTTAGCTATAACTTTTTGACCATCATAATTTACTGTAGGATTGAATACTTTCGTATCTTTTTTTATTTTTAAATATGTATCTATTTTCTCTTCAGTTTGCGAAACATTTAGATTTTGTGATAAAATTTGAATCAATAATTTCTCTTGAGCTGAAGGATCTAACTTAACCATAGCACGACCATGACGTTCAGTAATCTTCTTAGTATTTATAGCATCAATAACCTTTTTACTTAATTTTAATAATCGTAATTTATTAGCTACAGTCGCTTGAGTTTTCCCTAAAGACTTAGCAAGCTCGTCTTGAGTAAGTTTATTAATTCTAAGTAATTCTTGATAAGCATGTGCTTCCTCAATTGGCGTTAACTCTTCTCTTTGAATATTTTCAATTAATGCAAGAGTTGCCATCTGTTCATCAGTTAATTCCTTAACAATAGCCTTAGTTGTAGCATATTGTAAATACTTAATAGCTCTTAAACGTCTTTCCCCAGCAATAAGTTCATAGAAACCATTTCCCATGTCACGAACTGTAATAGATTGAAGTAAACCATTTTGCTTGATTGATTCGGCAAGTTCTTTGATTTTTTCTTCAGTAAATTCACGTCGTGGTTGATATTTGTTCGGAACAATCTTTTCAACTAAAATCTCTCTAAGTACATCATCATCAGAAATACCTACTTTTTCTGCTCTCTGTGTTAAATCATATAGCTTACTAAATGGTTTTACACTCTCTGTCATATTTTACCTCCTATAACTTTATATACATTAATACAATATCATACTTTAAAATAATTGTCAAAAATATTTCCCAATATACACTATCAAACAAAGCTTATAAAACGGTACTTTAAAAGAATATTTCCGAAGTAAAGTAAATATTATTTTAAAGACAATAAAAAAAAGTGTAATCACAAATGATTACACCTTGAACAGGGACGGCAGGAATCGAACCCACACCAAAGGTTTTGGAGACCTTTGTTCTACCGTTAAACTACGTCCCTAAGAATGGTGGGAAGAAGTGGATTCGAACCACTGAACCCGAAGGAGCGGATTTACAGTCCGCCGCGTTTAGCCTCTTCGCTATCTTCCCAAAATATAAAAAAATGCCGGCCAGAGGACTTGAACCCCCGACCTACTGATTACAAGTCAGTTGCTCTACCAACTGAGCTAGGCCGGCAACATGGTGCCTCGAGACAGAGTCGAACTGCCGACACATGGAGCTTCAATCCATTGCTCTACCAACTGAGCTATCGAGGCATTATTTAAATTTTTACATAAAAAAATGGCGGTCCCGACGGGAATCGAACCCGCGATCTCCTGCGTGACAGGCAGGCGTGATAACCGCTACACCACGGGACCTAGTATTAAAAATTGCGGGAGATGGATTTGAACCATCGACCTTTGGGTTATGAGCCCAACGAGCTGCCAGACTGCTCCATCCCGCGATAATAAAAATGGAGGAGGAAAGGGGATTCGAACCCCTGCGAGCTTTTACACTCCTGTCGGTTTTCAAGACCGATCCCTTCAGCCGGACTTGGGTATTCCTCCTTGATTAATGGTGGACTCTGCAGGACTCGAACCTGCGACCGATCGGTTATGAGCCGATAGCTCTAACCAACTGAGCTAAGAGTCCGTGTTCCTGTGAATTCACTAACAATTATTGGTGGCGGCAGAGGGGATCGAACCCCCGACCTTACGGGTATGAACCGTACGCTCTAGCCAGCTGAGCTACGCCGCCAATAAAGGCTAAATTCATTATTTAAAATGGTGGAGCCTAGCGGGATCGAACCGCTGACCTCCTGCGTGCAAAGCAGGCGCTCTCCCAGCTGAGCTAAGGCCCCAAATTAATAATGTTTATATATATTTTCAATGGTCGGGAAGACAGGATTCGAACCTGCGACCCCTTGGTCCCAAACCAAGTGCTCTACCAAGCTGAGCTACTTCCCGTGATTTTAAATGGCGCGCCCAAGAGGAGTCGAACCCCTAACCTTTTGATCCGTAGTCAAACGCTCTATCCAATTGAGCTATGGGCGCTAATATAATGGTGCCGAGGACCGGAATCGAACCGGTACGGTATTGCTACCGCAGGATTTTAAGTCCTGTGCGTCTGCCAGTTCCGCCACCCCGGCACTATATTAACTATTGGAGCGAAAGACGGGATTTGAACCCGCGACCCTCACCTTGGCAAGGTGATGTTCTACCCCTGAACTACTTTCGCGAATATTTAGAAATGGTGCGGGTGAAGGGAGTCGAACCCCCACGCCGTGAGGCGCTAGATCCTAAGTCTAGTGCGTCTGCCAATTCCGCCACACCCGCAAAAGAATGGTGAGCCATGAAGGACTCGAACCTTCGACCCTTTGATTAAAAGTCAAATGCTCTACCAACTGAGCTAATGGCTCTAAATTTTAAATGGTGCCGGCCAGAGGACTTGAACCCCCGACCTACTGATTACAAGTCAGTTGCTCTACCAACTGAGCTAGGCCGGCATAAATGGTGGAGGTTAACGGGATCGAACCGCTGACCCCTTGCTTGTAAGGCAAGTGCTCTCCCAGCTGAGCTAAACCTCCATATCAAAAG
>NZ_JAPWCB010000028.1:0-12621 GCF_041433745.1 Gemella sp. 27098_8_149
TAGGTCTTTTGGGGCAGCCCCTTATTTTAATTTCAATCCTGCTAAACCTGCAAGTGCATTATTTTCTAATTTTTCCTGTTTCATGTATTTTTTCATATCTACACGACTTGCTTTGTCTTTTTTACTAGATTTAATTCGTTTATCTACTTCTTTTTGTTTTAGAGAATTACCACATTGGCAACGATAAGTAGCATTTTCACCATTACCAAATAAAGTCATCTTCTTATGACAATTATCACAACGAAGATTTGTTAATCTACTAATGACCTTACGATTTCGACAAGACGGACTAGAACATTTCAGCATCTTTGTACCTTTTTTATCTACTTCAAGCATGAAACTACCACACTCTTCACATTTCTTACCACTTATATTATCATGTTTAAATCTATCTTCACTATCTTTAATTTCTGCTATACATGATCTCGTATAGTCTTTAACATCATTTAAGAACTTATCTTTTGAAAGTTTGTTCTTAGCAATATTATCAAGTTGTTTCTCCCAAACAGCAGTTAAAGATGGACTCTTAAGATTTTTAGGTACTAAGTTTAGAAGTTGCTTCGCTTTATTCGTAGTTTTAATTCGACCATTATCTAGAACTAAATAATCATTTGTAAATAATTTTTCTAATATATCTGCACGTGTTGCTACAGTACCAATACCATTTGTCTCTTTAAGAATTTTTCTTTCATTCTCATCTTCTACAAACTCAAATGGATTCTCCATCGCATAAATTAGAGTACCTTCAGTATAATAACTAGGTGGGGTAGTTTGTTTTTTATTATAAACTAATGATTCCAGTTTATAACTACTATTTTGAATATCGATAGTCTTATCCTGTAACTCTTCTCTACTTAATTCTTTATATCCTTCTTGAATTACTTTTAATCCTTTTGCTAAGAATACTTTATTTTCAATATTAAACGAATACGTAGTCTCTTCATATTTATACTCTGGTAATAAATTCTCTAAGAACCTCTTAGCTACCAAATTATATATTTTAGTCTCCATATCTGACATCGACATATAGTTAGGTCTTTGTTCAGTAGGAATAATAGCGTGGTGATCGCTAACTTTTGAATTGTTAATAATTTTCTTAATATTATAATCTTTTACTTTAAGTAATTTTGCAGTAATTCCTCTAAAATCTCCACCAATAGCTTGAATACGATCTTTTAAAGTGTTCTTCATATCACTAGTTAAATATCTACTGTCCGTTCTTGGATATGTTAATACTTTATGCCTTTCATACAGACTTTGAACAATATTTAACGTTTGCTTCGGTGACATACCGAACAACGCACTAGCAGTTTGTTGAATATCAGTTAAATTGTATAAAGGTTTTGCTGATGATGTTTTAGATTTTGTCTGAACATCATTAAATTTAATTTCTTTGTTGATATTCTTTTTAATGAATTGTTCCGCTTTTTCTAGATTAAATTCACTATTACCACAGCTAAACTTAACACCATCAATTTGTGCTTCAAAAGTATAATAATCTTTTGGTTTAAATTGTTTAATCTTTTCTTCTCTCTCAAAAACCATCTGCAATGTAGGAGTTTGAACACGACCACAGTTAAGTGACGCATTGTATTTTAATGTTAATGCTCTAGATGCATTTATTCCAACTAACCAGTCAGCATTAGCACGTGCTATACCTGAATGATATAGTCCTAAGTATTCTTTCCCATCTTTTAGATTTCTAAATCCATCTTTAATCGCCTTATCTGTTACAGACGAGATCCAAAGTCTTTTTACATTTTTATTGCATTTCGCCTTATCAATAATATAACGAGCAACAAGCTCCCCTTCACGACCTGCATCAGTCGCAATGATAACTTCGTTAACATCTTTCCTGTTCAAAGCATTTTCTACTACTTTATACTGTTTGAAAGTTTTCTTAATTATTTCTGTTTTCATAAACTTTGGAATCATCGGTAAATTTTCTAAGCTTACATTATTAAATTCCTTATATTTATCAGGAGTTTGAAGGGTGATTAAATGACCTAACGCCCAAGTAACTACATACTTGTCCCCTTCTAGACAACCATTTTTATTATTTTTCGCTCCAAGATTCCTCGCTATATCACGAGCAACCGAAGGTTTTTCACAAAGTACTACACTTTTCATCAATAAATTCCTCACATATATATTCTTTACTTCATTAATTATTATAATAAAATTTAGCTAAAATAACTAGTAAAATTGGAAAGATGATACAATGGAGGTGAAAACACTCTCAATTGATTTTCAACTATTACAAAGTTATATCAAAAATTTCTTCTAAATCAAATTCAATTATTGTTGGAGGCACTCCTATTTCTGTAAGAAGCATATTTTTATCTTCTGGATATTTTGACAGATATTCTTTTAAAATACTTCTAACTCCAATATTTAATTTTTCATTTAAATTCTTTGGCATAAAACTGAAAAATTTTATAAATGTAAATAAATCATTTTTTACCGTAACCAAATCTGTATAATTTATTGGAAATACAAGATTTACTATGAAATATTGTATTAAATCTAATATATTCCCTATAAGTAGTGAAATTATAAACCCTTCCTCCATGAGCTGTTCTATTTCTAAACTGATAAACAAGGGATAAACCATCTGCAAATAAATTTTTTAATTCTTTTATTTCTTCTATTTCTCTGGTGGAAACACCAAATATTGTACTAATTACACTATTTTTTACTTCTACTTTTTGCTCCATATAAAAATAATACATATTACCAAATGTAGCCCCCTTGAAAAGTATCCATGGAGGAACATGATTATGACTTTCACGGTAATGTCTAAAAGGCTGAGAATTACCATTCTTAATCAGATTAAATTTATCTAATAAAATGTCTAGATGAAATACTTTACTATTTTCCTTTATAAAGAACCTCTTTCCCTTATAATTTTCTCTTTTTAGATATTCACTTTCAAAAACTCCATATTTTTTAGATATTTCATAAGCTAATACATTTTTTAATATAATTTCAAACTCTAATGTTATATTTAACACTATATCTTTTATATCACTGTCCAATTTAAACAATGAAAATAAGTGCTCAAAAGTTACCCCATCTTTGTAAGTATCTATATCTTTTAAAAGTAAATTTTTATAACCATTCACTATTTCATAATAACCATATAACTTTAAATTTTCTTTAGCTTTTTCTTCATTCAGTATTCTTAAATTTCTAGATTTCAATAATTCTATTTGATTATCTATATTATTAAATTTTTTCATAATATTATTCCCCGCTCACTTTAAAATGCAAAAAAGCCCCTGTATAGACAAGAGCTTTTAGGTAGGACGAACCACGTCCATTTCTTTATTAACTCCATTATATAATATATCTATACACCTGTCAACGATTCACCTTTAAAACTGTAAAATATATATCTTAATAGATTTTCATTTTAAAACATTTCATATATATTATAATTGATTATCTTTAAAATAACTAATAAAACAAATAATCACTATCACTAAGTTGTAACTTTTGTTGTAAATTCATGCAGATATATATTATAATTTAAATAACAACAAAGGAGGACTATTCTTATGAAACTTTATTTAGCTGGAGCATTATTTAATGAAGCTGAAATAGCTCAACGTTTAAAAGAAGGAAAATTATTAAAAGAAAAATTTGGAGAAAGATTATCTGTTTTTAATCCAATAGAACAGCCTTTTAATGAAGATAAACAAACTCTACCTACACCCCAAGATATTTTTAATGGTGACACTGAAGCTGTTAAAAACTGTGACATCTTCTTAGCTGATGTTACAAACGAAGATAGTGGTGTAATGGTCGAGTTAGGGATTGCAATTGCACTTAAGAAAAAGATTATCGCAATAAATTCTGATATTCGATTAAAATCTGCAAACAAATACGATATTCCAAGTTATGCGATGAATCACTATGTTCTAGGTGGTATTTTAAAACATGGAACACTTGTTTATAGTTTTGAAGAAGCACTAAACGAACTTGATAAATTATTTTGTTTAAAAAAACACTTATAATTAATAAAATAAGCGAGATCGGCTTAAGAAATTTGATTTAAAACAATCTATTTCTAAAGTCAATCTCGCTTTTTACTTATTTAACTTTTAACTTTTTGTCTTTCAACTCTAACACTACATCAGCAGCACTCGCTAATTGATTACTGTGAGTAACTACGATAACACATTTATTATTTTCTACAGCTACCTTTTTTAAGATTTCTATTATCTCTTCTGCAGTACTTTCGTCTAAGTTTCCTGTTGGTTCATCAGCTAAAATTATAGGGGCTTCAGATACTAATGCTCTC
The DNA here is from genome assembly GCF_041433745.1 of Gemella sp. 27098_8_149. Classification (NCBI taxonomy): domain Bacteria; kingdom Bacillati; phylum Bacillota; class Bacilli; order Caryophanales; family Gemellaceae; genus Gemella; species Gemella sp. 27098_8_149. Next base: position 4,307 of record NZ_JAPWCB010000028.1, read on the forward strand.
GCTATAGCTACACGTTGTTGCTGCCCACCAGAAAGCTTCATAACATTTCGATTAACATGTTCTTCTTCTAATCCAAGCTTTATTAGAATATCCTTACTTGCATTTTTGGAAACAAGTTTTAGATTTTCTAGTGGAGTCAGATAATCGATTAGGTTATAATTTTGGAACACTAACGAAATATCTTTGCGTCTATGTTCACTATATCCTATTTTTTCAATATTAGTATTATTGAATAATATCTCTCCACTTGAAGGACTATCTAACCCTGCTAATAACGATAGTAAAGTTGACTTCCCAGCTCCTGATTTACCTATTATCGCATAAAACTTCCCTACTTCAAAATTATAGGTAATTCCACTTAAAACTTTTGACTTACTATTATCATATAAGTAACTTACATTTTTTAATTTAAAAATCGACATTTCTTATTCCTCACTAATTAATATTCGTTAAAATTTTCTTCGGTTTCATTTTTAAAATTGGCAATAATGCTACAACTACCGAAATAATCACTATAGCTATCATTACTATCACTAGATTAATAATATCTATCACACTCACAGACATCTTCATTAATTCATCAGCTATTGTTTTTGGTAGATCCTCTGAAAAAATACTTCCCACATTGCTAGCTAAATACTTAATTGTTGTGATTTCTATGCCAAGTGCAGTTATTAACCCAACTATTGTTACCAATAATACCTCAACTATAAATTGTAACACTAGGTTTACTTTACTAGTTCCTAACGACAGTAATATCCCAATTTCGTAGGTTCTTTCACGAACCCAAAACATTAATATTAATGATAATATAACTACACCAACTACAACACTACCTATTCTTATCATATTAGTTATTTTTGTTATACTCTCTACTGATGATGTAATAAGCTCATAATTCTTATTAGATTTAGAGACCATTAAATTATTTATTCCTAATTTCTCAACAGTTTTAATTACATCGTCTAACTTAGTTGGATCTTCGACTCCATATTCTACTGAGGTTACTTTATTATTGGCTATTAAATTTGATAATTCTTGACTTGCTTTATAATCGGTATAAACTGTATTTTCTATAAAATCAGAACTTAAACCATTAAAGGTATTAGTCTTTTCACCAGAGTAGATCCCAACAACTTCTAACTCCAATGATTTCCCTTCTTGTGCTAATTTAATTTTATCACCCAAATTAACATTATTTAATTCTGCAAATTTTTCGTGAATCATAATTTTATTCTTATCATTTTCTTCAATATGTCTTCCCTTTTCCAATTTTAAAACTTCACTCTTAAAATCAATATTACTTTTAGAAGCGGTAATACCATTCATCATCACTAAATTACTTTTATTTTTTATTTCATCATTTAAAGTAATATTTTGATTCTCTTGGACTACCTTTTTCCCTTCAACAGTAACTGGCTTAGAAAAAATATAATTTTTCGTAGTTATTCCTTTTAATTCTTCAATTTTTTTCAAAGTATCCTTTTCTATTTCTTTATTGGATTTATCTATACTTTCAATATTAAATCCAAAATTAACATCTTTATATAAATTTTTAGAAATATTATTTACAGTCGTATTCAAAACACTACCACTTAATAAGAAAAATGATATTAGTGTCACTATTAAAAATAAAATACTACTTCTAACTTTTTTTCTAATAATATAAAGATAAGCCCTATTAAAAATACTCATCGGTTTCTCCTTACATTAATTAATATCAGATAATAAATCTTTAGGTTTTCTATATGCTAATCTGCTAGAAGCAATTCCTACAGCAATCACTATTATTGCAACACCAACAAGTACTACCGTTAGCATATTATCCATACTAACACTTACATCTAAAGCAGTAATAATTTTATTAGCTCCCTCTACTTCAGCGTTTGCCCCTAGATTAACTCCGTTAGCTTGATTTGAAATAGTCTTACTTACAGATTTAATAGATTGTTGCAGTATCTGATTTCCAATGTTTTGGCTAATTGCACTTCCTACGAAATATGAAGCAATAAAACTTGGAATACTAATTAATAGAACCTCAAGGATAAATTGCCCTATGATACTCGCTTTAGTCATACCAATCGCTAAACTTACACCTATTTCTTTTCTTCTACTATTTATCCATAAGAATAATATTAGAGAAAGAATTACTATACTAAATAGTATCGTACTTATGAATACACCATTAGTTAGACTATAAATTGTATCTAATGACTGTTGAAGAGCTGGGAAGTTCTGATTACTTTTAACTAACATATATTGTTTCCAATTAATAGGAAGCTTTTTAGCATCACTAATAATACTATCAACTTTATCTTTTCCATCTACTAAGAATGTTGCATCTTGATAGATTTCTTTACCGTCTTCATAGTTATATAGAGTTTTTGTTGTTTGAGTATCAGCTATAAAAATATTATCATATAGTTCCATATGACTAGAAGTAGCACCTTTATTCTGACCTCCAAAAATACCAACTACAGTAACCTCAACCTCTTTATCAGATTTTTTCTCATTATCTGCGTCATTTGGATTACCTTTTAATTTAATCTTATCCCCAACTTTAACTTTATTCTTCTTAGCAAAACCTTCATGAATTAAAACAGAATTTTTATCATTATCAGTTAGATGACGCCCCTCTTGTAATTTTAACGTCTCTGCAGAGAATCTATCATCTAATGAAGAATCATTAGTTCCAGTTACGATAACCGTTTTAGAGAAAAGTTGTCTTTGTTTGTTGTTTTTCTCTTCTTGCTGATGATTCGCAAGTTTTAATGGCTCTAAATCAATTAGATCCGCACTTACATTCATTCTTTTAATATACTTCTTCACTCCAGGAAGATTTTTTATCTTCTCAATATCCTCTCCTATTAAGTTACCTGCTCCCCTAGCAGTCCCTTGATTGGTCTTTCTATTTATCTCCATAGAAAAACTACTAGTTATATTTTGAAAAGTTTCTTTTGATAAAGCATCAGTTGATTTTTTAATTGATATAGTACTTAAAATTAATGATGACATAGTAGCTATTATTAAAAAAATAACTAATGATTTAAAACTTTTTCTGGTTATATACAACCACGCCTTTTTTAGAATTGACATTCTTTACACCTCTTTTATATATTTTTTGTAAATAGTATTAATAACTATTATCATTCTATAATTATATGATAACGTTTTTACTTAAAATATAATTTATATTATTTAATCAAATTGTAAAACGTTTTACTTAAGAATACAAATAAAAAATCCAAAACATAAAGAAAAGCTGTCTCTTATGTTTTGGATTATTAGATTCTAATTGACATAGTATATTATAATTACAAAATTGATTTCTAAAATTCGAAATCGATACCTGTTTTGTTACGATCATAGAACATCTTCACCAATCTATCCCTTGTTAAACTATCGCCAAGTAAATTAGTCAATGCAATCTGAGCATCAATGTGTCTAATACACTTGTTAGCCAACTCTACACCCTCAGGTTTATTTAATTTTAGTTGAATCTGTGCCAGTATATAATTAAATGTTAATAAATGAAACATGAAATGTGTAACATTATTATAATGTTCTTTTAGTAATTCAATGGCTTTAAGACAGTACTCTTCTGCTTCTTCTACAAAACCGCTTCTCGATAATAATGCTATCGCACTATTTAATAGTAGTAAAGATCTTTCTCCCTTATCGGTTGAAAATAAATTATCGGTTTGGAAAGGTTTAAAATTCTCATGAATGATTCTTCGAACAAATTCAACTGAAAATTCATCTTCTTTAATTGATCTAAGAATAAAAGTTAAAGCAAATAATTCATTAACTGTATGTTTATCTATACTCCTTAAATGTTCCAATACAATTTTTCTATTATCTCGAATAATCTGAGGACCATCAGTTTCTCCAATAATACTAAGGCATTGTTCTATATATAGCCTGGTTGCCATTGAAATATTCTCATTTTGAAGCGTCTTAATAGCCAATGATTTGATTGCTGTAAAGGTACCAAGAGCCTCTAACCGTCTCGCTTCTTTTAAAAATCCTGACTGATCTATTTCTACAAGAGGTAAATACTCTGAAAAATAATCCTGATAACAAATCCCTATATTTCTTAATAATTGCTCAAAAACCTCTAACGACACACTCGTCTCATCAGCTTCAAATCTAATTAATGTTCTAGCAGATATAGCAGTACCCGCAGCATCTTTCAACTTAATTCCACGTTCTTCTCTAATTTGTTTAAATATTTTTCCATGCATGTTTCTTTCATCCATTTAAGCGTCCGCCTCCTAAATAAATCATATGTTAATTATATCACATATTATGTAATTAATGTAGTAAGCGAACCCTTTTTTTTCATTTTAATACATATATTTCATGAAAAAATAAAAAGAGTAACTGACAACACAACACAACACAGTTACTCTTTTTTTCTGCCTATATTATTTTCCATTAATAATATCCCTGTTTATAAACTTCAAAATTAATACTTTTCTCATCATTTTTTTACTTAATATTATTTATTTAGGTACATAATACTTTTTTTCTCCAACTTTGTTAAAAATAAATTCCTTTGGACAACTTTTCCAATAAAATTTATCATATGGTTTAACAAAGTACATTTTATAAACTTCACTTTCTTTTTCTATAAACATTTATCATAACTACTTTCCCTAGAATATCTATGTCGACGAAAAAAACAACCAAAAGTGTCAACATGATACTTCAACTTTTTTTATAGTAAATAATAAGTACGGACTCTTATAGACATTTATTATTATAGCATCTTAACAGTACAAAATAACAAATCATGTTATAATTGTCACTTTTTAGCATTAAATTTAACAATATATAATAAAAAATGACTCCTGTGACACTTTATTCTAAAAATGCCTAAAAGTTCGTATTTCTATATATCTATTTTGATAAAATAGATATCGCTTTTCAACATATGTACATTGATATTTTATACATACTAAACTATAAAAATATCAAAATTATTTAATAACTTTCCACTTTATATTACGCCTTTCTATTATATAAATATTTAATGCTATATCTTAGTGTTTATAACATTGTAAAACTCAAAGAATAAGCGTTATTCCTTGAGTTTTACTATGTTTACTATTAATTTATATAAGTGATAATTAATATATTAATTTCCCTTTAACTAATTGAACACTGACATTAGCCCTACTACTGTAGTTATTTCATTTTTCTTGTCTTCAATAATGTCATGTTTGCCACTATTACACATATTACATTTTAATCGTGTTCTCTTTTGAGTGTCATTCATGTCACTTTGTATAATTTCACCTTGATCCTCAACTGTTTCTTCTATGAAATTGTTTTTCTTTGTAAAGTTATTAGACATTTCCCCTAACGTGCTTAATCCAAATAGATACATACCTAAGCCACATTGTCTCTCATTTAATAATAAGTGTTGATTTCTATTTTTCATAAGCATCTCCATTTCTATAAGTTATCGTATGCTTATTTTATCACGGATTAAAGCACTTTTTTCATAATCAGAAAACATTGTCCGATTCAAAATAAATATAGTTAAAAAAAAGGGTTAAATAAAAATAATCAGACAAATTTGTCCGATTAATATTTACTCAAAATGGTCATTCTTAATTTTATTACAAACAAAAAAGTATTTAAGAAAAATTAATTATCTTAAATACTCTCCTGATACATTATATTGACATAATATAATTTTTAAAATTCAAAATCAATACCTGTTTTATTAACTTTACAGAGAGCCTTATACCCTAAATCCATAGTTTCTTTAGAAAAAGGATCATCAGTAATTTCTACCATCATATTATAATAATTTAACACCCTATTCGCGAGCTCCACACCTTCTTTTTTATTTTGGCGTAAATATATCATTGCCAATATTCCAGTAACATCAAAATAATATTTATCTGAACAAGATAATATTGGATTATTTTTAAACAGATTAAGTGCTTCATTACATCGCTTTTCTGCTAAGCTATAGTAACCATTTCTTGATAAAAATGCTAACAATGTTCCTAATAACTCACCGTATTTAATACTTATATAATTACTTAGATAGTTTTTAGTAGAAATATTATGTATACATTCTTCAATAATCCTATCAATATACTCAACAGTAAAGTCTTTTCGTGAAGTTATTATTGTTAATGTAGACAGCGCACTCAATTCATTCCATCCTAATTTATTAACAGTCTGAATTATTTCCATAATTATTCTTTTATTCTCACTACATAATTTGCTTTCCTTTTCCACATCTATATTTAGAATTATAGATAATATGTCTATTCTTCTTGTAATGTCAATATCTTTTTTCTTCAGCTCTTTTTTACATTCATTTATTATCTTTGTTGAATACCCTGAATCCAGATAGTTCTGAATTCTTTTGAAAAATTCAGCATTTTCAACTTCGATACTATTATTGTAATATGCTAAATAATCTATAGGAAGAACACCACAATTTTCTAATAATTTTTCAAATGTAGCGATAGGTAGGCTTGTTTCATCTGCCTCAAAACGAGTTAATGTTCTTGTAGATATAACATCACCTGCAACGTCCTTTGACTTATATCCTCTTTCCTCCCTTAACTTTTTAAAAATACTTCCATGTTTATTTTTCTTATCCATTTTTCTTCTCCAATTAAAACACTTTTATTATTTTTAAATACCTCTTCGTATATTTCAACGGTTTATTCTAATTAATTATACACTAAAATTCAAAATCAATACCGGTTTTATTTACTTCACATAATTTTTCATAACTGATATCTCTTTTCTGTTTATATGAAGGATTATCAATACGTTCTGCAAGTGTATTACGATATTTTAATACTTTATTTGCGAGTCCTACTCCTTCTTTTTTATTTTGACATAAATATACCCTAGCCAATATTTCTGTAATATCAATATAATATTTTGGTTTATTTATTAAGAATGATTGTTTATTGAAATTAATAAATGTTTCTTTACATTGCTTTTCCGCTAATTCATAGTATCCATTTCTTGATAAAAATGATAACGAAGAAATTAATAAATTACAGTATGCCTCATTAAATAAATTATTCAGATAATTCCCAAAATGAATATTTTGAAAACAGTCCTCTATAACTCTATCAATATACTCAACAGAATAATCCTCGCTTGATGCAGAATTTATTAAATTTATGAGACCATTTATCTCACTCCATCCCAATTTACTCGTTGACTCTATCTTCTCCTTAATTATTCTTTTGTTTTCTTCAAATAATTCACTTCTACCATTCCATTCTATTAGTTGCATAAAATTTAAAACATCTAATCTTTCAGCAAATTTAATATCACTTTTTTTCAATTCTTTCATACATTCATTTACTATCTCTGTTGAAGATCCAGATTCCATATAACTCCGCATTCTTATTGCAAACTCCGTAGTTTCTATTTCAGTATTTTCAACATAATATATTAAATAATCAAATGAAGTCAAATCGCAATTTTTCAATAACTTTTCAAATATTGCAATAGGTAGACTTGTTTCATCGTTCTCGAAGCGAGTTAATGTTCTTGTAGATATAACATCACCTGCGACATCTTTTAACTTATATCCTCTTTCTTCTCTTAGTTTTTTAAAAACACTTCCATGTATATTTTTATCGCCCATTTTTTCTCCAATTAAATTAAATATATATACTTAGTCTAAATATAATCTACTAAGATTTATTCTTATTAATTACACACTAGAATTCAATATCAATTCCAGTTTTATTTACTTCACAGAAAGATTTGTAAGTAGAATCCCTAATATATTTATAAAGTGGATCACCTGTGATTTCCGTAATAATATTATCATATTTTAAACACTTATTCGCAAGTTCAACACCATCTTTTTTATTTTGTCGTAAATAAATCTTTGCTAATAATCCAGCTACATCTTTGGAATGTGATGCTTTATTTAATAACATTGGCTGCTCATTATATAGTTTTATTGTTTCTTTACATCTTCTTTCAGCTAAGTCATAATATCCATTTCTTGATAAGAATGCTAGCGACGCAATTAGTAAATCGCAATATGCAAGACCCAAAGTTTTACTCAGATGATTCCTAACAGGAATATTTTGTATACATTCTTCAATAATTCTATCGATATATTCAACTGAATAATCTCCTTTAGTAGCAAAGCATATTAAATTCAGTAATCCATAAATTTCATCATATCCTAATTTATTAGTTCGCTCAATTTTCTCTTTAATTATTCTTTTATTCTCATCAAACAATTCTTTATCATCTGTCCAACCTATAGCGTTGATTAAAGTTAAAATATTTAATCTTATGCT
>NZ_JAPWCB010000029.1:0-12455 GCF_041433745.1 Gemella sp. 27098_8_149
TCCATTTTGGTCCATTTGGATCACTTGGATTAATTGGCTCACCTTTCTTAGGTTCTTTATAATTTGGAGCTTTTGGATCAACTGTGATTAATTTAGTTTTGTAGACTACTACTTCTTCGAAGTCTTTATCTGTAGCCGCTACAGTTTTCGCTGGTACATCTGCAACTGTTGGAGTTACACCTGCAACTGCCGCTGTGTATTTCTCTAATACTGGAGATGTTACTGCTTCGAATGTTTGGTTCGCTGACCAGTCTCCGTATGTGATTTCTCCTGTCGCTACATTAATCTTACCAGGACGAGTGAATTTAAGTGTTTTAACTTTCTTATCAGCTACACTTGTTAAGTCAGATTCTGCTACTGGAGTACCATCTTCATATACATACTTGATTGTACGAGTTACTTCTTCTTGTACTTTTACAGCGTTGATTAGTGCTTCAGTCCATTTTGGTCCATCTGGATTATTTGGATCGATTGGCGTTTTACCTGGAATTGGTCTTGGGTTATCATTACTTGCTGGTTTAGTTGGATCAAATGATGGAATATCAACTACTTTAGCTTTGAATTTCACAACATATTCTTGATCAGTTGCTGCATCTTTATCAAATTTATCTGTTGATACAAATCCATTTTCAACAAGTTCATAACCTTTCTTAACTAACTCAGCAATCTTATCAGTTACTGAAGTTGCTGTTGTAGCTGGGTAAGCTGCTTCTGATTTACCTGTTACTGCGATTGGATCTGCAAGACCTGGAGTAATTACTTTATTCGTATTAGTAGGATCTACTTCTACGAATCTAACTACAGCTTTTTGAGCAACTGGAGTATAAAGCACTGTGATCTTGTAGTCATCTGCTTCTGCATCGATTGCTGCAGTCGCTTCTACAGTAGCATTATCTGGAGTATATCCAGTCACTTCTGGAGAGTTAACAAGGTTGAACTTATCGTCTTTTGCTACTTCTGCAGGTGTTAACGTTACACCAGTAGCTGTTCCACCTACCGGAGTCCATGGTCCAAATGTAACGATTGCTTTTTGAGCAGCTGTTGCATCTGCAGCTATCGCTTTGTTTGTGATGTGATCGTAGTAAACTGTACGAGCTTTATATTCTTCTGTTGAATCATATCCACTCTTATCTAACACAGCTTTATACGCAGCATATTCTGTTGGATATTCTTTCGCAGCTAATGTGTAGTCGATTGTACGGTCACGTTCAAAGTGAAGTGTTTCAGTCACTGTTGGCGCAGCCGTTGTTCCACGTTTATCTGCCGGTACATCATCTGTACTTGCATATTTGTATTCGATTGTACGTGTTACTTCCTGAGTATCTTTAATTTGACGAAGAACTTTTTTATGACGTAGGTAAACATTGAACGCTTGGTCTACATCTTTATCGTCATCGAACTTACGTCCACCTTCAATAGCTGTACCTTGAGTATTATTTGTGTAGTCATCAGTTACTAATTCATAACCAAGGTCTTCATATTTCTTGATTGTGTCAGCTGTTAGGTAAGGAATCTTCGTATGAGATTTACCTTGAAGTGTTGTAACCCCGTAAGTTGTTTTCGCATCCGCACCCGTAGCAGGAGCAGTTGCTGCTGTTTGAACTTCAAGAATACGGGCATCACCTGTTGCGTCTAAGTCGATGTATGTTACTTTAGCTTTTTGAGTATCAGCTTTATAAACAACATACATATCAAAGTTATCTTTGTCGTCTGATCTTATTGCAGAAGAAGCTGGTTTATACGTTCCGACATCTTTTGTATTTCTATCAATCGGTTTATAAGTACCAATTTCCTTAGTATCTTTAATATGAGCCATTTCTCCTGTTGCATTTGGAGCATTGTATTCTAAAGTTACAACATTCGCTGTATAACCTTTTACAGTAGGAGAAACTATACTATTCATCTCTTCGTTATTTTCTCCATGTTTCCAATCGGAAATAATCAATGTTCCTTGAGAGAATTTAGTACCTTTAGGTATTTCCGTTCCTGCTGTGTATTCTGTACCATTCACATCTCTAACTGTATTCGCAGTTACCATCGGTTGGTCTAATACACCATCTTCATCAAACATTTTATATGTACGAGTATAGTTTAGAGTTTGAGAACGTGTTACTGGTTCATTATTGATTGATAAAATTGGATCATTATTTTTATAAGAAGCTTGACTAGTAGCTGTTGCATCATTATCACTCTCATACACATAGTGAATTGTACGTGTAATTGACGCTTCTGTAACTGGTGTTACTATTGGTGTGTATTTTGCTCTACCGTAATCAGTACCATATTTTTCTGTAACTTTATCATTTGCTACAACATCATTATAGTCTATATCTGGTTGTACTAAATCTACACCTGTTCCTCTTCCTACAAATCCTGGTTCTGGAGTAAATGTAACTTCACCTGTTGGTTTCCCACTTGCATCTTTCACAAGTTCGTATACCCCTTCACCTGTGATTGTTACTTTAGAATCATTAGTATTAGCCAGATCATAACTACGTGGAACCTCTGTTATTGCTCCTGTTGTAGGATCAAGATGTGTTGCGCTTGGTAATATAACTTGATTTAACGGTAATATTCTCTTGACTTTAGTACCCGCTGGAATCGTGTTAGTTGCACGATATTTACCGTCAACTTTTACAACATCTCCTTTTCCTACAATTTGACTAATAGTTGTTTCTTTAGCTAGGGTAGAAATTTTATTACCTGATTCTCGTGGTATAGTATCACCTGTATTATATATGACATTATTCCATGTATTATTCGCCGTTGTTACTAATGGATTTTTAAGTTTAGCTCCTGCTGGAATTCTTCCTCCGGCAGAAATAGTAGTCTCTGTACCGTTAGCTAGAGTAACAACCGTGTCTGCTGTAACAGGATGAGGATCAACTGGACTAGCTCCCGCTGGGATAGTTTTTCCAGTAACAAGTCGAACATTATTTACTACAACAGAACCTGTACCTGTTACTACCACATCTGCATCTTCAGCAATTTTCGCACGCGCTGGTAATTTATCTTTATCAGGAGTATATGTTACCACCTTCCCATCAGCAAGTGTTAATGTAGTAGCCTTACTTACTTCAGTATCTTTATCATATGAAGTTTTATTACTTTCTAAAGTATCCGCTAATTTTATACTCTTATTCTTATCTATGATTTCGAATTCATCAGCATACCTAGAATCTGTAATCTTATCTCCTGTTTCAGTTTCCACTGTTCCGTATACTGGGATTTGAGGTCTAGCACTTTGTTTTTTGCCCTGAACATCAGTAGTTGTAGTATCTTCACCTATTGGTCGCACGTCAATAACAGTTGGAATATAACTAGTATCCATTGTTCTATAACCATTATTTCCATTGTTTGTATTTTCAAGAACCTTATCTTTTTCTGCTAGTGTAGTAGATGTTTTAGAAGCTTCAATTGTATCATTATTAGCTTCCCACCCAGTTGAATTATTATTATCATCCCATGCACGTACTGCAATACCTTTCGCCGTTCCCACATAAGACTTATTAGGTTTAAATGTTAATGTAGTTTCATATAATCCATTTCCTACAGAAGTATTTTTACCTTCATTAGCAGGATTAACTTTATATGTACCTACTTCATTTCCTGCAGTATCATATTCTGTGTACTCACTTAATAAATATTCTGTTTTCCCAGTTAATGGGTTTGTAACTTTAAGTCCTTTTCCCAAAACTTTATTACTTTTATCTTTTACTATTACATATTCTCCTGAATATACAGTGGCACCATTTCGTTCTACATGAACCTTGCCTGTAGAGTCTACACGATAATTTGCAGGTAATCCAGACTTATCAGCAATAGCTTCTTCTGACGCGACTTGCTTATCAGTTAGAACTATTTTCGGCGATAAATTCTCATTTTCAATTTGCGCCCATTTCGTAAATTTAGAATCTTTATTTTTACCATTAGCTATGAACATCGCATTAGTTGGTAGTGTAACTGTTTGTTCTCGACCTTGATAATCTTTTGTCTCATGTCTAGTACCACGTGGCATGTGAACTACATGTGTTTGGAAATCCTCTACTTCCCCTGATGATGCCACACCTGTTGGTTCTAGAATCTCATCTTTTGTTAATGAAATACGTAAACGTACTCCTAAGCTATCTGCTGAAGTATCTAGTAATTGTGGCGTGTTTTTGAATTTAATATTGTAAGTTCCATTTTGGTTAACTTCTACGATTTCTGAAGATTCATTAAGATCAAATTTACCGTTGTTGTTGAAGTCTACCCATCCACGGATATAAGCTTTATCATTATTAACACCTAGGTTAGCACGAACACCTTCAAGGACATATTCATTACCTTGGGCTTGACGTAATTTGTACTCAGTTGCTACCGCTGGATCAAGAAGTTGGCTTTCTCCTTCATCTCCAAGAGTACCTTCACCTAAAGCACCTGTTGTGTGGTTATAAACTCCACGAATCGGAAGCTTAGATACTGGGTTCGCCATCTCAATAACATCACCTTGATTTAAAAGTACACGTGTGTGATCCTCTTTTTCAATTACAGCATTACCATTCGGTAATAATAAGTATGTACCTGTTACACCCTTATCTGTTGTTACAACTGTTTTTCCTGATTCTAATGGTGTCTCTTTATATTTTTCTGATGTGATTAAGTCATCAAGTACCCATCCACCTGAAGGGTCAGTTTTTGTTGAACGGAAGTCTGGATCTCCTTTAACATTACCTAAATATGGCTGAGTAGCTGTCACCTGAGTTTTAACTCCATTTTTTTCAACTTCTTTATTGAAATCCCCGATAATGTGTTGAGCTGATCCGTAAGATTGCGGAGCATCTCCTCCATCATAAATCATGAATCCGATTGTTCCTGCCTGTGCTCCTGCAGAGTTCAAGTACATCGATAATGTTTTAACGTTTTGAGAAAGAGCGATAGGTAATGAGTTTTTAGATCCCATTGATGTGTAGTTCGCTCCAAATGTATTAGTTCCGTATGCAATAGGTTTCCCTTTTTCGTCTAAGTTAACCCAATCTTTTGGATTATATCCCGCTTGCGCAAGACGTCCGTCAGCATTAACATCACTTTCTTTACTTGGATAAACTCCTTTAGCTGTTTTATCATCAATATCTTTTTGAAGATTTAATGCCATGAATTGTTCCCATTTCGTTCCATCTGTTTCAAATTGAACAATTTCTGTACGCCCTGCTTCTTCAGCATCAGCCGCAATTACGTTTACGTCTACAATACGACCATTATATGTCGCAGAAAGAGAAAATGTTACACCAACGTTAGATTCATCACGAGACGATGTAAATGCAGTAAGCATTTCACTTCCATCTGGATTTGTTGTTGGAAGTCCTGCTTTTCTTAAGTATGACCATTGAGTATCTTGAGATGTAATTAAGACATCCGCATGTCTTTGATCTCCAATTTTTTTATAAAGATTAGCTGATCCTGATGGTACAGCCTTACCATTCACATTAACATAAGAGAACCCAGTTTCAGCAAGTTTTGTCGCTGTTAAACCTTGACTTTCAATAGCTTTGTTGTAGTCTTGAACAGCTTTATGATAAGCAGCTGCTTTCGCATAATAAGCATCTGTATTAGCAAATGTTTCTGTTGGATATTCTGGTAGTGTTAATGCCACACCATTTACCGAAACAGCTGGGTTATTAGCAAATGTTGTTTTATTATTTATTGCATTTTGTTTAAATTGTTTATCCTCAGCTTGTGCTTTTGATAATTGTCTCTCAGATCCCCAATCTCCATAATCACGTACAGCATTCACTGGGCCTGCAGCTGTTTTATTAGGATCAGATTTTACATCTTTTGAACCCAATTTAATTACTGTTGCTGTTAAAGCATATCCTTCAACTTTAGTTTTAACGTTGAATTTCATACCTTCTTGTAAAGCTTCATAAAGTTCGTGGTCGTTTTGAGCTCCACCTGTGTAATATAGATGTTCTACATATTTTGCAGTTCCTGAATTTAAGAATTTATCATCAGTTGTTAGTCCTTTTGAGCCGTCTGCATATGTCACATCACGAACCATTGTAATTTTACCAGTTACTACATCTCCATTTGGATAAGTTACAGTTCTAGTTATTGGTTGCGCTAACTTTCTTGCAGGTCCTACTACAGTACCGTTAGGATATGTGATCGATGCTGCTGCAAAGTCAAACCAGTTAATGTTGTTCTTAAGTTGCTCTAAGTTTTTAGTACCTGCAGTACCAACAACAGTATCTCCAGAAGCAATATCAGTTCTAACACCATTTAAAGTAACAGTTGCTCCACCTGCAGTTCCGTTTCCTTTTTTTACTACATCAATCATAGAAGGATCCGTAATGCTTGGGTTAGTATTCATGATTTCACGTTTAACCGCTGCTACTTCTTCATCTGTTAATTCATTAATATTTTTTACAGGTGTTTTTGTCGTTGGTGGAACTATTGCTGTATTAGTAGTAGTTTCTCCAGCTAATAACCCTTCTAACTTACCACGGTGACCTGCACGTTGCATTGTTGCGTATACAGCTTCGATAGCTCTTTCTAATTCTTTACGTTCTCTTTCTGAATCGCTCTTAGTTGATGAATCAGAGTTGAATACGTCTAGAGCTTTAGCTATTTGTTTTTCTGCTGTTGCTACCGCTGCTTTGATTTCAGCTTTTTTAGATTCTTCTTTTACTGATTTTTCAGCAAATGCAGTCGCAGTTTGGTTAATAACTTTTGCTTCAGAAATAGTTTTTTCTAATTCTTCTTTTGCTGATTTAGTTTCTTTTTTATCAGATTTTTCTTCTGATTTAGCTTCTTTTTTATCTTCAGCTTTTTTGTCTTCGACTTTTTTAGCTTCTAGAGATTTGTTAAGGAAGCTGATTGAGTTTTCTAATGTAACTGTTTGTGCATCTACTTGTGCTTGAGTTGCATTTTCATCAACGATAAGGTCTTTAGCCTTATTAAGTTCTATCGCAGCATCAACAGTTAATTTTTGTTGAGTTTCTGATAGGTCTTTCCCTGCAAGAGTTACAAATAAATCGTTTAATTTATTAATCTTCTCTTGTAGTTTTGTTTTAACGGCACTAGTTTTAACAACTGTGCTTTCAGCTGTTTTTTCAGCTGTTTTCTCAGCTACTTCTGCTTTAGGCGTCTCTACTTTTTCGGTAGATTTGTCTTTAGCAGTAGTTTCTACTGGTGTTTCTTGCTTAGTAGTATCCGCTGCTTGAGCCGCACCACCAAGGAATAAGAAACCAGAAGCGATCAATACAGATGCAGTACCAGCATTGAATTTCTTAATTCCATACTGGTTAATCTTTTCAGATTGCTTCGTGCTGTTCATTTTTGTATTATTTTTACTGAACATTATTTTCTCCTTCTTCTTAAAATTAAATAAAATAAAATCATAATGACTGTATCTTACCATATTACAAAATCAACCTTAAATTTGGTTAAAATTTCTCCATAATTTTCACAAATTCAACAATTTATTTATTTAATAATATGTAAGATTTTTAATAAATATTTTTTCATAATAACGAAACTTACTAAATAACCATTAAATGTTACAAAAATGTTACAAAACATAGTGTTTGACAGTATTGTTTCATATTACTATTTTATAATAATACGTCAATTTTATCAATTATTTTACCGTTTTTTTATAGCCTTGAAATGAAAAAAAATTTACAATAATAAAAAAATAAAATAATACTTATACTTTTATATTTTTTGAAAATTTACTAGCAATAAAATTTATGTAAATCTAAAATATAAAATCAGCAGAAAACCCCACCATTACGCGTTTTATCGCGATAAAAAAAATAAAAAAAAAAAAAAATACACATTGACACTTATGTCATGAGAAAATATCTAATTATTTATTAAATCGACAATTTTATACCTCCTAGTTTTACAGCTATAACAATGGTTTAACGTAGAAAAATAACCCAAAACAAACCTCTTTTGAAATTTGATTTTGAGTTATTTTCATATTTTCAAACTACACAATATAGTTTAAACTTATTTTTCTTTTCGGCGTTTACCTACACTCAATCCTAAAGCAGCTAACATCGTCATAAATCCTAATGTTGCAACATTTGACGAATCAGCTCCAGTATTCGGTAGTTTTTCTGATTTTTTTCTATTCACAGCACTTATTGTAACAATACGCTCTTCAAGATCTTTTACAGTTGGTAGTTTTTGAAGTTGATCTTTAGGATTCGGTATTGATTCGATAACTGCCCCCTTGTACTCAGGTACTTCTAATATCGCGGGTCTATCTGATGCAGCTCCTCCTTCATATTCTGGCACTTCCAATACCGGAGGTTTAGCTGATGACATTCCTCCTTTGTATTCCGGTACCTCTAACACCGGAGGTTCTATCGGTGAGACTCCTCCTTCAAATTTTGGTACTTCTAATACTGGTGGTTCTATCGGTGTCGCCCCTCCTTCATATTTCGGCACCTCTAATACAGGCGGTTCTACTGGTGACACCCCTCCTTCATATTCCGGTACTTCTAATACTGGTGGCTCTACTGGTGAGACTCCTCCTTCATACTCTGGAACCTCTAATGTCGGTGCATCTGATGGAACTTTCCAACTTGGTTTTACAGGAACATCGTAATCATATTGATAGACTATTGTCGTCACACCTTCTACTACTTTTCCTGTTTCTGCAGTTACATTGTTAAATTTAGCCGAAGTTGGATAAACTCCATGATATCTATAAGTTTTTCCTTCTGTAGTAGTTACTTTTTCAACTAATTTTTCTTTTGTATTGTAGTCTTGTACAGGCCAATCTTTAACTACTTCTCTAGTCGATACTACCTTATCTCCTGATTTTGTAGTATATGTGTAAGTTGTTCTTAAAATTGCATCCTTCACCAATGTTTCTGCTGGTTTGATTTCATTTCCTTCTGCATCAACATACTTAACTACTACAGAACCTACTACTTCTTTTTCTGTAGGCTTAGGATCTTCTTTACTCACTAAACGATAAATGTAAGTTACTTGTGTTTTTTCTTTGTTGATTATTCCTTCTTCAGGTGCAGATCCTTCTTTTATTCCTACATATTCATAAGTAAACCCTGTTTTATCACCTAAGATTGTTTTATATCTTTTTTCAGTCGCATCATACGTAGGCTCTAATTTTTCTGTAACTTTCTCTTCACCTACTTTTGTAGAACCTGAAAGAACATCGTATGTTTTCACTTTTTCATAAGGTACATTTGACGCAACCACTTCCGATGCTTTTAAGATTTCTCCTGATTCAGATTCATAGTTTACATCAACAGATCCTACTTTTGTATTTTCAATTTTCACAGGTACATCAGATAGTTTTGTAGATAATCTGTAATAATGATTAACTACAGATTCTCCTTCACCCACTACTTTATAAGCACGAATCGGAGTAATAATCTCTTTAACTTTGTAATTCGTTTCTTCTTTAGTTGTTATATCCCTCTTAGTAAATTCAGTCTCATTAGTAGTTGAATTATTATTAACGACATTAATATTACTCAAATCATCAGAGATTGTCACAGCACCTTTATTTGCATAAACAGAGTCTTCTCTTGTTTCTACTTCAGGATACACTTTTTCCCAATTACTGTAATGTTCTGGTTCTGCATCTTTATGGTAAGAAAGTATATAACCTTCTCGTATCCCTCTGTCAAAACTGAATTTTAAATAATCATTCTTCGTTTCTGTCACATTTTCATGATTGTCATACATATCAACAATTCTTTGAGTAGA
This sequence comes from Gemella sp. 27098_8_149, assembly GCF_041433745.1. Taxonomy (NCBI): domain Bacteria; kingdom Bacillati; phylum Bacillota; class Bacilli; order Caryophanales; family Gemellaceae; genus Gemella; species Gemella sp. 27098_8_149. The sequence continues at coordinate 9,730 of NZ_JAPWCB010000029.1, forward strand.
GTTCACTAGAACCGATAAATCGTTTAATACATTTTGCCCTTCTTCAATATGCGTTCTTAAGTTTTTAAGAGCTTCTTTATTTTGTTGGAAAAACATAATTCCACGGTCTGACTCCACCGCTATATCGATGTTATTTTGTTTAATCATCTCTATTGTACTAGCGATATTCTCATCAAGCTTAGTTTTTTTCGCTTGAATAGCTTGTTTTTCCGCATCACTTTTTGAATTTTGACTGAAATAGTCTAATATGCTGTACACCTCAGAATGCATAACCTCTAGAATTTCTCTTAAAGATTCTTTTCTAAAATCATGAACTTTCGGATCAGTTATACCAGGAGGATAACTTTTTGAACTATTTGAGTAAAATAAAGTAGTCTCATTATTAAATGTAACCTTACCATCATCTGCTGTTCCGAAGATTTTATCCTCTCCTATCGTTGTATACTCCCCAGTTAGCGGTTGATCCCAAAATGCATAAGAAGGATACCCCTGAACACCTTCACCTCTGACATACGTTTCATTTTTATTGTACTCTGGCTTTGCGGCGATTTTTTCTCTTCTATATTCCACTTTATTAACAGTTCTTGTACCACTACCGTGAGCATATGTATCACGATCCATCACAAGAACTGTATCGCCTTCTTTAAGAGTTACATTTTCTTTAGTGAAATCTTTAGCAGTTGCTTGACCATTTTTCCATTTCGCAACTGCATCTTCATCACTAGTTACTCCGTTAGCTTCCACGAATTTCCCGTAATGTCCATCTGAAGTTTCTTCTACTAAATACACTTTTCCTGTAATTTTTCCGTAGTTAATTTCTCCTAGATTATTGTGCATTCCTTCTGGCGATACCGGAGCTTCTATATCATTGAATTTAGTTTTTCCATAAGTTGCTTTATTCGCACCTACTACTTCAGAGCGAATCCATTTGTATTCTTTATTATTAGCCTTAATTACCTCTTCTTTACCTGTATCTTCATCTATAGCTGTACCTGTTTTTTCTACAGTTGATTCGCGATAATCTTTCCCATCAGTATCATACGCAATTCCTTTTTTATCATAAGGTGTCGATACCGTTCCTTCTTCTCCAGCTACTTTTTTTGAATCTTGTAACTCTGAATTATCATCTTCCAATAGGTAATTAACCGTTGCATTAGATTCGAATTTTACAGAATCTGTACCATCCGCATCCCCTGTGTTTTTATTCGCTTTAGTCGGTTTGTTATACCTTATATCAGCTACCACATCAACAGTCACTTGTTTCGCAGGATTTTGATCATCTGTGAAAGTCGTCTTAGCAGTTGATGGGACTTTTTCAAACTCACTCACAAGCGTCGTTTCATTTTTCCCACCTGAACTTACATTAGCAGATGCGGTTCCACCTCCAGCTAACATCGCTATACCTAGAATCGTTACCGCTCCAATTAATTTTGAATCTGTTCTTCCATCTTTGTATTTTCTTAATGAAAATTTCTCTTTTCTGATGTTTTTAAACATAATTTTCCCCTTTTTCGTTCAATCCATTTATTTTTATTACACAAAATAGCTAAAATTAAATTTTAATCACTTTGTGAATAACTATTTATACGCTTCCAATTTTAACACATTAAATAATTTTTATCAAATAATCATGAATCTTATTTTAAAATATAAAATATAAAAACGCCCCCGGATTTTCATCCAAGGACGTTCTTTAGTTTTACGATGAAATCAATCATCTTTTAAACTTATTATTTTTCTTTTTGGCGTTTTCTTACCGCTAACGCTATTCCTGCGATTAATGCTCCAAACCCTAATGCTGCTGCATTAGATGTTTCGCTACCTGTATTCGCTAAACGTTTCACCTGTGCAGTTACTACAGGTTTCACTGGTTCAACTTCTTTTTCAGGTACTTTTGGTGTCGGTTGTGGTTCAGGCTTCGGCTCTGGTTTAGGTGCCGGGGTTGGTTGTGGTTCAGGCTTCGGCTCTGGTTTAGGCGCTGGGGTTGGTTGTGGTTCAGGCTTCGGCTCTGGTTTAGGTGCTGGGGCTGGTTGTGGTTCAGGCTTCGGCTCTGGTTTAGGCGCTGGGGTTGGAGTATCCAGTAGCATTACATATTGGTAAACAATAGTAGTTACCCCTTCTTTAACCAGTCCTTTTTCATCTACAGTATTTTTGAATTTATCACCAGCTGGAAGAACACGTTTCAGTTTAAACGTTACTCCATCTATCTGGATAGTCTCAGGTGCTGCTACAGCGTAATCTTCCCCTGTAGCTTTGTATGTAGTTTCTTCTTTGTCTCCTGTGATTGTAGTTGTCGCTTCAGATACAATTACATTATTTTTAGCTACTACATCATCAACAAGGATGTTTTCATTAATATCTACGAATTTAACGACAACTGTTCCTTTTTTATCTTTAGCGTAATCACGTTTAGTTACTGATGAAACTTGAGAATACTTAACAACATCCTCTGAATCTTTTGATTCATGTGTTACTGGTAATTCATCTACCTTAGCTTTGTCTACAGTGTAATCTTTGATTTCTGGTGATACTACTTGAGGCAGTTTTTGTTCTGGAGTCCACTCGCTTGTGTACACCACTTCACCTGTTCTACTGTTGATTTCTGCAGTTCTTGTAAAGCGAACTGTTTGGTTAACTGGTGCGCTTGCTTCTTGTCCTGCTTTTGGTCCATTTTCATAAATATAAGTGATGTTACGTTTAACTTCTGTTATTAAACCTAAATCTTT
>NZ_JAPWCB010000030.1:0-11470 GCF_041433745.1 Gemella sp. 27098_8_149
AAATATGAGTATTCTAACGGTCCATTAGAAGGATTTAATAATAAAATAAAACTACTAAAGAGAGTATCTTATGGATATTCTAGCTTTAGTAATTTCAGATTACGTATTTTAATTATGTCTAGATTATTTGTTTCTGAGTATAAAAATAATATTAAGCTTAAAGAAAACAAGAAAAAATCTAAGCAGCAAAATGCTGCCTAGATTTCATTTCCTGTTTTTCTCCATGCCCCGAATTTGACAAAGAGCCGTAATAAATAAGTAAAAGAAGACGATTAATCGTCTTCTTTATTTTTTTGTTTTTTCTTCTTTTTTGTAAGATAATAACCCAGAGATCCACCTATAGTGCCACATATAGCGCCACATACCATACAAATTATTACTATTGTTGGAATATACATCTCTATGCCCCCTTTTTTTATTTCTATTGACTTAACAAAATTGATTTTTTGAAATCATGATTTTGAGTTACTCCCTAACATACCTGCTATTACTTTTCACTTTCAACTTATCATAAATTAGGGGGCAAAACAAGTCTTATAATAACTAAGAATATATGATATAATAAAATTGATAACGTGTTCAAATAAAAAAACAAAATCTAAGTTATAGTCGGATAGTCTCACCTTAAAAGTATGTGTTTTAAGTCTATCCAAAGTTACAACTTAGATTTTTTTATTTTATATTCTCTTTTCAATTAGTTTGAATGTTATAAATGATATAGCTGAGCAAACTACGATTGCTATTGCACTAGAGTGGAAGATGTTTCCAATTCCGACTAGCGGCGAAACAACACCACCTAAGAAGAATGGTACAAATCCAAAGAAAGCCGAGGCACTTCCAGCACGCTCACGCTCTAAACTCATAGCGATAGCAGAACCAGCAGGTAAAATGAATCCTAATCCTAGTAAAAGAAGGAAGAATCCTACCTCAATAAATAGGAAAGGTAATGTAAGTGTTAGTGCCACTGCAAGGTAGATACTAACTAGTAACATAAGTGATAAACCTAGTTTGATGCTAACTTTCTCTTTGAAATTACCAGCACTCTTGCTTCCTAAAACTATAGCAAAACCGTTTAGACCAAAGCATAAGCTGTACATTAATGGTGTTAAGTTATAGTGAGTTTGTAAGATGAATGGCGATGCTGCAATATATGCGAACATAGCAGCTAAGGCAAATCCTTGAATAATAACAAGAGCAAAGAATAGTCTATTTTTTGCAACGTGTACAATAGAATAATATGTCTTAGTTATAGGAAGATCTAAGCGTTTTTCAACGGCTAAAGATTCATTGAATTTAAAGCTTACAGCTAATAAAATTACACCGATTAGAGCAAGTGTAACGAATATTCCTCTCCAGTCTGTAAGTTGTAGTAATAAACTACCTACGATAGGAGAAAGAATAGGTGCTAAGCCGTTAACAGCCATTAGTAAGGCAAAGAAAGCAGCTAATTCACGTCCATTATATAAATCTGTAGAAATAGCACGAGAAATAACTACAGCTCCTGCAGAAGACACACCTTGGATAAATCGTAAGACTATCATTGCATATACATTAGGAAAAATGATAATAGCAATAGTACTTAGTAAGTAAATTATTAAGCTGATTATTAATGGGTTTTTTCGACCATATTTATCACTAATAGGTCCGATAAGTAATTGTCCTAATGCAAGTCCGACCATACTACCTGTTAACGTAAGTTGAATAGTAGAAGTACTAGCATTAAAAAATTCACTCATATAAGGCAATGCAGGTAAATATAAATCTGTAACAAAAGGCCCGAAAGCCGATAAAGTTCCTAAGAATAGTACTAGAAACAATTTAGAATTTCTTTTTAATGTCATATTGACTCCTTTCGATTATTTAAGCAAAATTAACAGATTATAGCATAAAAAAATTTTTTTCGTAAGTTTTTTTTCTAGTTTTTTGGAAAAAAGTTCATGTGTAATTTTCAGTTTTCATTTTTATAAGTATAAAGTTGTATTCCAAAAAATTTTTAAAAAAAGATGAGATCTGAGACATTTACAGAAAATAACAAAAGTACTTAAATAATCTCAAGTGATCAATTTAAGTACTTTTATTTTATATCGAAATCGACTGAGTCGATATTTGCGATTAATTTATTTTTTATAAACCAAATTAATGATAATACATAAACTGTATATGTAAAAAATAAAAAGCTAGAGAAAAGAGTGATCTTAGAGTTTTTTAATAGTAAAAAATTTATTAAGATAATTACTACATAAGCAATAAAAGCAACTACTAATCTTCGAGTATTTTTTTTAATCCAGTTATTGTATTTTGTTTGTAATTCGGCTCTTTTTATTTCTATATCCATAAAAAATCCTCCGAAGGGGGCAGATCTAAAAGATCTGGATTTTAACAAAGTGTATATGAGAACTCATAGCTTCAGCAGTAGACACAATCCAATCAGTTTCGTCTTATGACTCACTTCTTGGTGTGTCCTTGCATACGTTATACGTAAGAATTTTAACGTGCCTTTGGCACTAAAAATTCTAACGTACAACGCAAGTGGTTTATTGATATCTAAATACGCTTTAGAAAAGCTTTTTATATATCTAATAAACTGTGCGGGGGTGACTCGACAAAATCTTGTTTCTTCGAAATCACGATTTTGAGTCACTCCCATTATAACAAAATAACAGTAAAGGTGCAATAAAATATATATACTGTAAAAAGGTGAATAATATTTGTATATATTGCTTAATTGTGTTGCTTGAGTGCGAATAAATATGGTATAATTAAGTTGCCATATTATACACAAAATAGGAGGCAGTATGTCTTATTCAAGAGATTATATATTTGAAAAAATAATAGAAAAACTACCTACTTTAAAAATTCATGAGAGGCGAGAAAAAGAAAACAGTGTTTTTATTTTAGAATATGAAAATCGCCGTGCAAAGATTGATATAGATAGTTTTGTAAGGAAGCTAGGAGATAAGAAAACTAGTGACAGTGATAAAAAGATAGAAGAATTTGTTTACTACATAGTAGGAAACTTCAACGCACAAAAAAAACTTTCTATAGATAATATAAATGAGGACGAATTATTGGAAAATATTTTCCCAGTGGTTCGAGCTAGTAGTTTTAACAAAGATAACGAGAAAAATCTTGTTAGCTTTGATCATACAAATGAAACTAGAATATATTTAGCTTATGATTTTAAAGATGGTTATAAATTATTAGACGGTAATTTTTTAAGTAGATTTTCTAAAACTGAAGAAGAGTTTTTAGGATTCGCTAAAGATAATTTAGAAAAACTACCATTTAAGTATAATGTGGATGAAGTTGCAGGGAATAAATTCTATTTCCTTAATGCAAAAGATGGCTATGATGGGGCAAGAATAATCGATAAAAATGTCTTGAATTACTTTTATGACAAAATAGGTGATTCATTCTATGTAGGTTTACCTCATCAAGATACATTGATAATTGCAGATGTACAGAATAAACAAGGACTAGAAGTTTTACAAAAAATGATGGTGCATTTTTTCACAGAAGGCCTAGTACCGATAACAACAATAACGTTTAAATACGATGGAAAAGAACTAGAGAGTTATTTTATTTTTGTAGAATAACTGTAAAATTAAAATTTATTATAGGAGAGAGATTCATGTTATTTTTTTACAATAAGAAAATGTTAGGAGAAACATTATTAATTACTATTCAAAGTAAAGAAGAGGTAACATACGAGGACAAGAAGAATATTACACTAATTAAAGATGAAAATGGTGCTTTAGTTGGATTAAATATTTTCAATGTTGAGAACTTAAAATTAGATGGTGAAGGTAGTATCGACTTAACAGAAGACCAAAAAGAAATCCTTCAAAAACGATTAGAAAAAAATGGAATTAAGATTGATCTAGAAGGTAATAATGATGAGTTCTTCGTAGTTGGGGAAGTTTTAAGTTGTGAAAAACACCCAGACGCAGATAAATTAAAAGTAACAGAAGTAAAAGTTAATGAAGAAGAAACACTACAAATCGTATGTGGTGCTCCAAATGTAGAAGCAGGACAAAAAGTTGTAGTAGCTCTATGCGGAGCAATGATGCCAAGTGGTCTATTAATTAAAAAATCAAAACTACGTGGAGTTGAATCAAATGGTATGCTATGTTCAAAACGTGAACTAGGATTACCACAAGAAGAAGCGAGAGGTATTTTAGTATTAGATGCAGATACTAAAGTAGGAACTCGCGTAAAAGATTTGAATCTTAAATAGAATCTAATTAGGAGGTGTAAAATATGGTGAATTGGAAAAAGTGGTTTTTAGAAGAAGACGAAGATGAAATATATGAGGAAAGTACAGCTAAAAAAGAAAAAAAAGACGATTTAGCTGAACGTAGGGAAAAAAGAGCTGAAAACAGAAGAAAAGAAAGAGTTTACCTTGATGAAGAAGAGGATTTTGAGATAGATTTCAGTTCTAATAAAACTAAAAAATCATTTGATGAGGATAAGTTTAGTTCACAACGTAGTACTAGAAAACGTGATGAAAAAGAAGAAAAATTTGAAGATTATGAAGAAGTTAATCTTGATGATTTTGAAGTAGATGACTACGATGAATTTGAAGATTACGAAGATGACTACGAAGAAGATTTTAAACAAGAGAAAAAATCTAAAAAAGAAAATGGCTTTATTTCTAAATTTAAAGGATTATTCAGTTCGAATAAAAAAGATGATGAAGAATTCTTAGATGATGAATATCTAGATGAAGAAGACGATGAGGCTGAGGATTATAAAACATATTTAGAGCGTCAAAAACGTGAACAAAAAGAAAAATCTAAAGTAGTTGAAAAAAAATATGATGAGTCTGATTATGAAGATGAAGAAGATTATGAAGATGACTATGAAGAAAATGAGAATAAAGTAGGATTTTTCTCAAGACTAAAAGACAAATTGTTCAATGTAAGTGATGATGAAATTGATCAAGAGGAATTAGATGCAGTACTAGATGATTTCGAAGAAGAATTAGAAGAAGAGAAAAAATCTGATAAGGAAAAAGTTCATTCTAAAGAAGAAAAAGTTTTAGAAAAAGATGAAGACGAGCTTGAAATTGAGTTTGTAGACGAAGAAAAAGAACAAAAAGTTACACCTGTATTTGAAGAAATTGATATTACAGAATATGAAGAAAAAGAAGAAGTAGTATCGGCAGGGAAAGTAACAGATTTAGGTGATGCCCTTAAAAAACTTGGAGTGGAAAATTCTGAAATTCGTGATGTTGATATCTTTGATGAAAACCCACCGAGAAGAACTCACCCAACACTTGCAGCTGTAAGAACTAAGAGATTGAAACAAGATCATAAGATTGATAATCTTGGGGATAGTGTAGTACTAGGTAAAGACAGTAGTGAATTGAAAGAAGAAGTAGCAAGTTCATTCAAAGGACAAGCTAAAGAAGAAACTCCAGTACAAGAAGAAAGAGTTACTAAGAATAAAGAGGCAAGACAAGAATTCGAAGAAAACTTCAATATTCTTGAGAGAAGAAGCGATAAAATTGAAAAAGATAATCCTCTATATACTAAGAAAAATGAAAAACTAGACGGTATTTTTGATGAAATTCGCGATAAAGAAAGCAAAACTCATGAAAAAGAAACTCCTGAACTTGAAGTTAGAGAACTAGATGCAGAGGGAAGTCGTCGTGAGAAACTTAAATATACTTCTGTACATGATGTTCTAGAAGGTGCCGAAGATTTATTTGAAGATGATATCGATAGAGTTAGTAAAAAACTTGTGGGTGACAGATTTGAAGAAAATCAGGAGGTTACAGAGGATGTTGAAAACTTCAGAAAAGGCATATTCGGAGGTGAAAAGGTAAATAGTCCACAAGAAAGAACTGCTTTAGATGAACTAATTGAAACTGAAAATATAGATATTACGCCGAAAAAAGAAGAAACTCTACCAGAAATAGAAGAATTGAATGAAAATCTAGAAGATTTAAGAAAAGATAAGAAAGAAGAGTCTTATGTAGATTTAGTTCAAGAAGCGGCTAAGATAGAAGATATCGAAGTTGAAGACTATGAAGAACTTAAAGAAGTTAAAAAAGACAGACTATCAGGATATAGCGATTACCACTTAGATGAAGAGGAAATCGAAGAACTTGAAGAGCAAAATTACCTTGAAGAATCAGCTGATTCAGTGAATATCGATAGCTTATTAAGAGAAGTTTCGCCAAATAATAAAGTTGTTAAAGTTACTAATGACGTAGATAAGTTCACTGATGAGAAAGTTGTTCCTAAGGAAGTTGCTCAGAAGAGACTTGAAGATGTTAAAACTTATCAAGAAGAAGCTGAAGAAGATGAAGTAGAACGTGGAATTGATTATACAGAAAAATTATATACTAATGATGTTTCTGAATACTTCGACAAAGGTAATGGTACTAAACTAGGAGAATACAAAACAGTTGATCATGGTTATAGACCTGTAAGTAAAGAGAAAATAGAAAATAATCAAAAAATACTTGATGCTATTTTTGAAAAATACTCTTCATCAGGATTATCGGCATCAACTAAATCGGTAACGAGCCAAATAATGAGTTCAAATACTATTACACCAAAAACTCGTAGTGTAGGTAAATTCAAACCATCACCAGTATACTCATCTGTATATGGTTCAGCAACACGTAAAACTACTGAAAATTCAAATAAACAGGTAGGAATATCAACTACAGGACTTTCAATCAATAATCCTGTAAAAACCACTACTCCAGAAGTAAAAAAAAACGAAACACAATCAGTAGAAAAAAAAACAGTAGAACCTAAAAAAGTAGAAAATCCAGTGCAAAAAAATGCGAGTATCTATAAAGAAATAGCTTCACAAGAGGAAACTGTTTGGAATATAGGTTCATCAAAACGTGTGCCTAAAAATAAGGTGAAAAGTAAAAAATAATAGTTCAAAAAGGAGGTGAGTTTAGTTCACCTCCTTTTTGTGATTTGTTGTTAAATTTAATGAATAGAAAATTATAAGTTAAATAAAAAATGCGTACATATCAGAAATAAGATTTTTGTCGAGTCACTCCCTTTTTCTAATCAATTACATATTCTCCAGGACTGATAGTATTAACGATAGTTTCAAATAAAATAATTCCAACTACGCTTAGCATTAGACGAGAACGAATTTTTTTTCTATTCTTTGGTGCATCGTAGACTTTAATCAAATGATCGTTCATTTTTGCAAGAGGACTATTCGCAAGGCTTGTGATTGCTAAAATAGTAGTACCATTTTGCTTAGCTTCTAAAACACAATCATTGATAACCGTAGTTTCTCCACTAAGAGAAAATACTAAAAGGACATCATCTTTTCTGCAAATATCAGGGATCCTTTTAATAGAATAGTGTTCAAAGTAGTCGTTTGACCAAAGATTGATCAATTTAAGTTTTCTATTGAAATCACTCATAACCATGTAACTTGAGCCACTACCTATGCAAAATATACGACGAGCATTTATTATTTTATTGGCAAAAATATCGAAATCATCTTGATTTAATATAGACATTGTTCGAGAAAATTCAACGCTAAGCTGTTCCTTTAAAGAAAGGAAGGTAGAGGCCGTTGAATTTTTATTATTTTTAGCTAACTCTTTACTCATTTTTAAATCGTATTTTAAATCGATAAAGGTATTATAACCTAATTTTTTACAAGCACGAATTACAGTAGAAGATGAAATAAGAACAGCTTGCTTGATTTCTTTTAGGGTCGTGTGTTCAATATTATCTTGCTTCATTAGGTAATCTATAGCTTGTTGTTCTGAAATGGATAGTTTATCATAGTTGTTTTTTAAATTGTCAAAAAACATAAGTTGCCTCCAGGAGTAAAATTTACTAATTGATTTCCTTTTCTTTACTCAGTATTAAGTATCATAACATAAAAATTTAGAAAATAAAAGCTATTTTTTAAAGCGGTTTACATAGTCTAGTAAAATTTTACTGAAATAGTAATTAATTACAAATAAAGAAATTTTTAAGCAAAAAAGAAAAAACCGTTTTCAAATCTGATATAATATGGTTATAAAAAATAATAAAAGGAGAAAAGGTAATGGCAAAGAAAAAAAATAAATTCGTCTCAGCTTTTGAGCAATTCGGACGTTCGTTCTTATTACCGGTATCTGTACTTCCGGGTGCAGGTATTATCAAAGGGATCGGGACAGCCTTCAGTAATTCAAACACACTAAAAATGTTCCCAATGTTAAAAAATGACATTATTCAATTTATTATGAAATTCCTAATTGTATTAGGGGATACAGCATTCAATAACTTACCGATTATTTTTGCGGTTGGGGTTGCTGTAGGTTTAGCAAAACGTGAAAAGGGTTCTGCTGCACTTTCTGGTCTATTAGGATTTATCGTATTACACTACGTACTTAACTTCCTATTAGTACAAAGTCACAAACTGGTAGACACTAGTAAATTATCAAGTAACGAAGCAAAATTAGCATTATCTAATGCCATGCAGACAAAAGTACTTGGTATTCAAACAATGGACCTTAGTGTATTTGGTGGTATTATCGTAGGTATAGTGGTATACTTCGTTCATAAGTGGGCTGTTAAAGTTCAATTACCAACAGTTATTGGATTCTTCAGTGGACCACGTTTCGTACCTATCGCAACTATCGTAATCATGTCAGCAGTTGCTACTGGATTATTCTTCGTATGGCCTCCAGTACAAAAAGGTATCAGTGTATTATCAATCTTCATCCTTAAATCTGGACCTATTGGAACATTCTTATATGGTTTAGTTGAAAGAGCATTATTACCATTTGGTCTTCACCACGGTCTGAACTGGCCAGTTCGTACAACAGAATTAGGTGGTGCTTGGGAAATTGGTGGACAACGTGTAGTTGGTACAATCAATGCTTACTTAGCTTCATTAGCTGATCCAAATGTTCAACACGTAGATCCAAGTATTACAAGATTCAATGGTGGTAAATTCGTTTACTTCATGTTCGGTCTTTCTGGTGCAGCTTATGCAATGTACAAAACTGCCGATGAGAAAAAACGTAAAGTTGTAGGATCATTATTATTCGCAGCTGCGGGTACTTCATTCTTAACAGGTATTACAGAACCAATCGAATTTACATTCTTATTCGTAGCACCAATTCTTTATGTGGTACACGCATTCTTAGCAGGTTCAGCATTATTCGTAATGCACATGTTAGGCGCAGGGGTAGCAACTCCAACTGGACACGGATTTATTAACTGGGTAATCTACGGAGTACTTCAAGGTCCTAAAACATCTTGGTGGTTAGTACCAATCGTAGGTGTAGTTTATTTCTTCATTTACTATATCGTATTCAGATTTATGATTGTTAAATTTGACCTTAAAACACCTGGTCGTGAAGATGGTGATGAAGTTAAATTATCTAATAAAAATGAAGCTCGTGCTAAACTTGGTGTAGAAATCGCTACAATTGGTAAAGAAGAACCAAAAGCAACTGATATAACAGTTGATGGTGATGATGAAGTAATGGAAACAGTACAAAAAACACCAGAAGGAATTAGAAAACAAGCTACTGAGTTAATTAAAGCACATGGTGGTCCAGATAACATCGAAGCTGTGGATGCTTGTATAACTCGTTTAAGAATTAATGTAAAAGATAAAAGTGTAGTAGACCGAGAACGTATTACAACGAAACTTGGAGCTATGGGATTTGCAGAAAGTGATATGCAAATGCAATCAATTTATGGATCTCATGCTAATGTATTAAAAATGGAAATCCAAGACATGCTTGGTATGGAGGAATAGTTTCATGAAGAATTTGTTTGTTACAGACTTAGACGGAACATTTGTAAAAAATTCAGTATTCGTCGAAAAAGAAGATTTAAAAGCGTATCATGATGCTAAAAATTACGGGGATTTCTCAGTTGCGACTGGGCGTTCTGTTGAAGAAATCAAATACATTGCTGAAGGTAATGATATGGATGTTACACACATGATAGGGTTTAACGGAGCGGTTGTAACAAGACAAGATGAAGTTCTTTTTGAAAAACACATTCCTACAAAAGATTTAACTGGAATATTCGAATATCTAAAAGAAAGTAAATTAATATTTGACGCTTTAGATGGGAAACAGCGTATTGGTAACTTTGACCATGAGAAAAAAGATAGATTATGGAACATGGAGCTAATTTGTGTGGAAAATCCTTTTGAAATATTAGAAGGAAAAGTAATTTATAAGATTAACGTAAGACCAACAAAAGAACAATTAGATTATCATTACGATGTAATGAAAGAGAAATTTCCAGAAGTAGAAATTTATAAATCAGGTTCAACACGTATGGAAATCACAGCAAAAAATATTTCTAAAGCTAGCGGTATTGAAGCTATCAGGTCAGGGTATGATAGAGTAATAGCTTTAGGAGACTCAGGAAATGACGTGGATATGTTTAAGGTAGCTGATGTTTCATACTGTATGAACCGCGCGCCACAAGAAGTAAGAGGACAAGCTACACATGTAGTAGAAGACTTTGCAGCGGCGATAAAACACTTTATTGAAAACTATGAATAGAAAAACAAAGAACCGGCAGAGATGCCGGTTCTTTTCAGATTGTTGACAAAACGACCAAAATATCAATGAACGTATTGATGTTTTGGTTGTTTTTTTAAAAAAAATAAGCCTTATGGCTAAAGAATCAGTAGTATTAAGAGATGATTATACCTCTCTTAATGCTATTGTTTTCATATTTTGAACGCAACAAGACAACCAAGCGTACGACTGTACTTTGGCTTTACCTCTATATTGTGCATATCTATATCCGTGATTTTGTTTTGAATCTGCAAAGCTACGTTCTACTGTTTCTTTTCTTCTCTTATACAATAGTTTTCCTTCTTTTGATATACGTCTTAACCTAGCTTCATCATAATAATCCGCATTTATATGACGTCTTATTATTTTCTTCTCGTTTTTATCATCGCTTTTATACTGTTTATATCCGTTTCTATCAATATTTCTATATCTAAATATTTCTCCTGTTCGTGTATCTACATATATATCTTTTTCATGTAAGTATTTAAAATATTTGTTATCTTTTGATCTTGAGAATCTTCTATATCCTATTACTGAAAATATATTTTTTTTATCTAACTGTTTTAGTATGTCTAGAGAATAATATCCGCTATCTAACGCAACTTTACCAGGTATTAATCCAAAGTTTCTTTCTATCTGATTTAATCTATCTATATACGGACCACTATCATGAACGTTACCTGGAGTTATATGGCAGTCTATAATAATATTATTCTTCCCGTCTACTGTTCGATGATCTAAATACATAAAGCCTTCTTCTTTATGATCTCTGTGATAATAACCACTATCTGGATCAGTAGTGTTAATTCGTTGTCTTTTTAGTTCTTCTTTTTCTTCATACTTAAAAGGCTTTTTTCCTATTTTTTCTCTCTCTTCATTTATTTCTTTTTCTAAGTCTAATTTTCTTTCTCTTACTTTTGTAGTAATTTCAATTTT
>NZ_JAPWCB010000031.1:0-10891 GCF_041433745.1 Gemella sp. 27098_8_149
AAAGCTAGAGTAAAACTAATGAATCAATATAAGAATAAAAAAGGTTCTACTTACACTATTCTAAAGAACTTCTGGAAAGTAATATTAGAAGATAGAGATAAAGTAAATTCAACAAAAACATTCTATTCTAGAAGCTTTAAACGCTATGTAACTAGAAAAGAGGTATTAGATTATATATTAGCTATAGATGCTGAATTTACAGCTAGTTATGAGAGAGTTCATGAGATAAGAGAAGCTATTAAGGCTAAAGATTCTGTAGAATTAGAGAAGTATATAGATATGGACACTAAAGGATTATCTAAAGGTGTATCTAAAGCTATAAATACTATGAAAAAGCACAAAGAGTATATGCTTAATGCTGTTAAATATAAGTATTCTAATGGCCCATTAGAAGGATTTAATAATAAAATAAAACTACTAAAGAGAGTATCTTATGGATATTCTAGCTTTAGTAATTTCAGATTACGTATTTTAATTATGTCTAGATTATTTGTTTCTGAGTATAAAAATAATATTAAGCTTAAAGAAAACAAGAAAAAATCTAAGCAGCAAAATGCTGCCTAGATTTCATTTCCTGTTTTTCTCCATGCCCCGAATTTGACAAAGAGCCAAAAAAATAAGTAGCCTGGGTAAATCTCCAAACTACTTATTTTGACATTATTAAATTGAAAGGACGTTAGTAATAAATTAACTAGTTTTCCTCATTGATAAGTTCTATTTCTGAAATCGCAAATTCTAAATCATCTAAATCATACTCTTTTGGCAGTACACCACATGCGCCATTAGCAAATGCTTGTCTTTTATACACAGGTACTTCGCCAACACTACTGCAGATAAGCACTTTTGCACCAGGAAACTTCGTACAAATTTCTTTCGTCGCCTCTAAACCATCCATTATCGGCATACAAATATCCATCGTTACAAAATCTGGTTGTATCCTTCTATACATTCTCACAGCTTGTTCGCCATTTTCTGCAAAATGACACTTATATCCTGCAAGACTAACAATTTCTGCTCCACGACTTCTATAATATGAACTATCATCAACTATTAATACTGACTTCATTAGGCCTCCTATTTAGCTGTAATAACTAAATATCTGTGTGGTTCCTCACCACGTGATTCTGTTTCAACATTTTTAATTCCTGTTAAGGCATTGTGAATAATTTTTCTTTCAATGCTTGTCATTGGTTCTAATTCAACAGGTTTTCCGATTTTTTTAGATTTTTTAGCTAAGTTTAACGCTAATTCTTCTAATGTTTTCTTACGATTTTCTCTGTAATCATCACAATCAACTTCTATTCTGAAGTAGTGTGAACTGAATTTTTTAGCGTAGTTATTAACTAAAAATTGTAAACTGTTTAAAGTTATTCCACGTTTACCAATTATTAAACTAGTGTTTTCTTCTGTTTTAATATTTAAAGTAAAGTGACGATTACCATCTTCTCTAAAATCTACTGTCGCATCAGGATATCCCATTGCAACTACAATATTTTGTAGATAATTTACAATACGATCTTTATTTTTTACGATATAATCTTCTCTTTTAGCTTTTTTTACTGGTTCTTCATCATGTTCAGCATCAACAACAGTTTCTTCTACTACTGGTTTTGTTTCTTCAACATGAACTTCTTGTTCTACAACTTTTTCTACAACAACTTCTTCTTTTTCTGTTGTTTTAACTTCAACTTCTTGTTCTTTTTCTGCTACTTTCTCAACTTCAACTACTTCTTTAGTAGCTTTAGCTAATTCAACAGCTTCTTCTTTATTATAATCTTCATCTAATGGAACTAATTTTACTTTTGCTTCTTTTTTGAATAAACCGAAAATACCTGCGCTACCACCTTCGATTACTTCAATTTTTACTGCATCTTCTGATAAAGCTAGGTCTTTTAATCCTTTTTTAATAGCCTCATCTACAGTAATTCCAACATAATAATATTCTTTTTCCATTCTTAACTCCTCTTCGCTTTCATAAGTTTTGATCTTTTTAAAACATGATCGATGCTACTGCCAAATTCTAAAAATGGCATTTCTTTAGCACCAGGTCTTGCTATCACTATAATATCATAGTTTTTAACAAATTCTTTTCTTGTTTTAAAAGTTTCTCGTATATATCTTTTTATTTTATTACGTTCAAAGGCTTTTCCTAATTTCTTACTAACAGAAATCCCCAAACGCATATGGTCTAAATTATTTTTTTGATAATAAATAACAAACTGTCTATTCGCAAAAGATTGTTTTTTTCTTATAATATTATCAAAATCTTGACTTCTTTTTACTCTATATTCTTTTTTCATTTTAAAACCTTTCTTAACACTAATATTTTAACAGTTTATTTAACTTTTTACAACTATCTTTCTTATTTTTTAGGACTCAGTAATAAAAAAAGGGTACCACTTTCGTGATACCCTCTGTGCAAACATTAAGCTGAAAGAACTTTTCTTCCTTTAGCTCTACGTCTTGCTAATACATTTCTTCCGTTTTTAGTGCTCATTCTAGCTCTAAATCCGTGTACTTTTGAATGTTTTCTTTTATTTGGTTGATACGTACGTTTCATTTTGTCCTCCTCGAGTTTTCTTTTCTTTACTTAGATAGATGTAATAACTGAATTAGTTTAACATATCTAAAATAATTTATCAAGTAAAAACATCATAATTTCTAAAAAAAAAATATAGGCAGATGTAAATATACTATATTTTAAATAAATCTTATCACTATTCATGATTTATAAGCATAACTTTCTTCATCAATTCATAAAAACTCATACTGTTGAAAAATTGTTAGTTTCCCGTAAAAAGCATAAGAAAATATTTAAGTATATCTTCTTTATAGTTTTTCACAGTTTTTTATAAGTTATCCACATATTTTTGTTAATAACTTTATTCACATATAGAAAACATTTTCTTTTTTCTTAAGTTTTTAACAGATTTATCAAGTTATTCACAATTTCACATTTAAAAGTTATTCACAGGTGTGAATTGTGTGTGAAAAACTTATAAACTATATTAATAGCAATCTTAAAGTTTGTTAAAAACCTCTCAAAACTTATAAAATACTTTTTATATTCTATTACTTTTTAACATATTCACAGCTTTTTCTTAGTTTTTTATTCACATAGTTAATAACTTCTGTTAACAACTTGTGAATAACTAATATTTTATTTTATTAACAATCTATGTTATAATTATTTATATATTTTTTTAAGGAGGTATTTCATTGAGTAATTCTAATTTCTTATGGGAAATTATTCTTCGTGAACTTAAAAGTACCGTTGATCCTCATGTATTTGATACTTGGTTTTCTGGTGCTTCTATAGATAACGTCGATTTTATGAAAAAATCTATCGTTATTACTAGTAAAGAAGCTCTTATTTCTCAATTTATTCAAGGTGCTTATGATCAAAAATTAAAAGAAATACTAAAGAAAAATACTGGATTTGATTTTAATATAGACTATACTTCCCTTGATACTGATATTCCTCTAATTACACCTCATGTTGTTGATGAAAAGCCAGCAGCTGAAAATCTAATTAGACAGAACTTTCTTCAAGGTGATAAACCTTCTGGAGCTCAACATTTTTATCAAAAACAAACTTTTCCTCTAGAAGACTATAAACATCCTGTCCCTAATAAAAATATTACAGCGAGTAAAAAGAATCCTACGCTTAATAAAAACTACACTTTTGAGAATTTTGTAGTAGGGGAAGGTAATGCTTTTACACATAATATAGCATGGAACGTTGCAGTTTCTCCTGGTGGTATCTATAATCCTCTATTTATCTACGGAGGTGTTGGATTAGGAAAAACTCACTTACTTCACGCTATTGGTAATGAAATGGAAGCTAATTTTCCTGATTTTAAAATTGAATGTATTTCATCAGAGAAGTTTTTAAATGAATTTCTTGCTTCTATTAAACCGATGAAAGATAAAAACAACTATACTAATGCGGATGAAGACTTTAGAAGAAAATACCGCGATGTTGATGCTCTTTTAATCGATGATATTCAATTCTTATCAGGTAAAACTGAAACACAAAATGCATTTTTCCATACATTTAACGAACTACAGATGAATCAGAAACAAATCGTCCTTATAAGTGATCGCTCTCCATCTCAACTTAATGATTTGGAAGATAGATTAGTTACTAGATTCAGTCAGGGGATAACTGCGGATATTACACCACCTGACTTCGAAACACGTATGGCAATTATTAAATTCAAATGTGAACAGTTCGATATTAAACTAGATGAAGAGACACTTACTTATATTTCTAGTAATGTATCATCTAATATAAGAGAGCTTGAAGGTGTTCTTAAACGTATTAAGTTCACTGCAACTTCTAAACATGAACAACCTTCACTTAGTATTGCCGAGGAAATACTAAAAAGCGCGAAAACTTCACCTAGAAAAAATATCTCACCTGAGAATATTATTAATGTTTGTGCAGATTTCTATAAAATCAAGGTTGATGACATTCTTTCATCTTCTCGTAAAAAAGAAGTCGTACAGGTTAGAAATATAGCTATATACTTATGTAGGGAACTTACTACATTATCATTCCCTTCTATAGGTGATTGTTTTAATAAAGATCATACTTCTATTCTTTATTCATTCAATAAGATAGCGAAACTAAGCAAAGATGAAAATCCTGAGATTTTTGAAGATATAGAAGTTATAAAAGAACGTTTAGGAAAAATATAAGAGGCTGTTAAAATCTACTAAAGATATTAATATGTTTTTTCACAAGTTATTAACAAGGGAAAATTCATTATTTTTGAGTATTCTTTAGTTTTCCACAGTTTTTACAGGCCTTATTATTATTATTTTATTAAATATATATTATATATAAGGAGAAAAAATGAAATTTACTATAACTAAATCAAATTTTCTTGATGGCTTAAATCACGTATCAAGAGTAATTGCCCCTAATTCTCTTTTTGAAATCTTAAAAGGTATTAAAATAGAATTAGAAAAAGATAAACTTATACTAAAAGCAAGTGATTCTTTAGTATCTGTAGAATATTCTGTAGATAGTTATGAAGATGATAAAGAAATTATTACTATAGAAAAAGAAGGACAAGTAGTATTACCTTCTCGTAATTTTATAGAAATAATTAGAAAAGCACCAACAGATTTAATAGAGCTAGAAACAGTTGGTAACAATATTTTAGTTAAATCAGGTAAAAGTGAATTTAACGTAAAAGGATATGATGCTAACGATTATCCAGAATTCCCAGTTATCTCTAAAGAAAACAGTCTTAAATTAGAAGCTAATGTTTTTAATGATATTATTAAAGAAACAGTATTCTGTACAGCACCTAATGATCAAAGACCTATTCTTGAGGGGGTTAACTTCTCATTAAGTAACAAAATCTTAACAGCTACAGCGACTGACTCATATCGTCTAAGTAGAAGACAAGTTACACTAAATGATGAAGATAGCAACAAAGAGTTTAACTTAATTATTCCTAGAAAAGCTCTAACTTATTTCCAAAGAATGATAGAAAATGGAAAAGATCAAGTAGAAATCTTCTATGAAAATAATAGAATAGTTCTTTACTACCAAAATGTAGTTTATACAGTATTATTAATTAGTGGTAACTATCCAAATACTAATAAACTTATTCCTACTGTTTTTGAATGTACATTCGTGGCGAACAGTAGAGAATTCTTTAGTGCAGTTGATAGGGTTGCATTAATGAGTAGAGAAGATAAAGATGATATTATTAAATTAGTAGTAACTGATAATCTATTAGAAGTTTCTTCTCAATCTAAAGACTTAGGAAGTGCAGTAGAGGAATTAAAAGTTTCTTCTACATTAGAAGATGAAAAATTCGAAATTTCTGTATCTGGGAAATATCTAAAAGACGCGGTATCTGCGGTTGCGGCAGAAGAAATTATCGTTAAGTTCTCAGGGGAACTAACAGCGTTTATTATTCAACCAAGTGATTACCACAGAGAAATTATTGAATTAATTTTACCAGTAAGAACTTACTAATAATAAATAGGGGAAGCGGATTGAAATAAAAAAATCCGTAAGATCAATTATTAAATTTATAACGTAATGGTTTATAGATAAACTATAGAAGATAATAATAATTTTTATCTATTAACTATACGGGGGTGACTTTGTAAATATGATTTATATAAAATCAGTATTTTTGAGTTACTCCCTTTTCAAGGTTAAATTAGGAGGAACAATGACAAAGAAAAAGAGTAGTATTTTAATTTTACTAGGTGTTATCTTTTTAGGGCTTATCCTTAGAACACCTATTACAGCGGTAGGTGCAATCGTCGGACCATTAAAATCTATCTTAGATATTAATAACACGGTTGCTGGATTTATCACAACAATACCATTAATTGCATTTGCAATATTTAGTCCAATGGTTGCTAAATTATCAAATAAAGTAGGTTTAGAAAAAACTATATTATTAGCTGCGGTAATTATTACTGTAGGTTTAGGAGTTAGGTTCTATATTAATACTTATGTATTCTTCCTTACTACATTTATCGTAGGAGTAGGAATAACAGTAGGTAATGTATTATTACCAGGATTAGTTAAGAAATATTACCCAGAAAAACTAGGAGTTATGACTGGTTTTTATGCAGTTGTTATGAATGTAGGGGCTGCGGTTGCTGCGGGTATAAGTTATCCACTGTTAAGTACAAATATTGGTGGAGAGAAATTCTCAACAGGACTTGCGGTGAATATTTGGATCGCGATTGCGGTTATCAATATCTTTATTTATACTGCGCTGTCGAAAAACAATGTAGTAAGTGATGTTAAAGATACTCATGAAAAAGCACATGGATATTTTAAATATTCTAAAATGTGGACGATTATGTTGAGTATGGGATTACAATCTGCATTATTCTACTGTAGTGTTTCATGGTTTGCTGAAATTATGATTAGTAAAGATTTCTCACCGGAAACAGCAGGACTATTATTATCAATTAGTCAATTCGCTCAATTTCCATCTACTTTTATAGTACCGATTTTAGCGGATAAATTACACAATAAATTAATTATCCCTACAGTAATTACTATTGGATATATCGTGTCACTTGTTGGAATGCTTTCTACAAGTGGAAACTTCGTATTAATGCTAACATTTATAGTTATCTTTGCGTTAGCTGGAGGAGGATCATTCTCATATGTTATGTATCTATTTTCAGCTAAATCAAGAAATGAAAGTGAAGCGGCTGATATCTCAGGATTAGCACAATCAGGAGGGTACTTATTAGCGGCAATATTCCCACCATTATTAGGATATATTAGAGATATCTCAGATTGGAATAAAGCTCTATACGTATTAATAGCTACATCAGCTGTATTACTAGTGACATTAATTCACTGTAGTTCAAAAGGAAATATTATAGAAAAATAATAAATAAGAGTAACTAACTAGCTATTTCTGTGAAAATAGTAGAGCTTAGTTACTCTTTTTTATAATACAAAGCTTAAATTTAAAAAAAGACAAAAGAAACAAAAATTATTATATATATAATACAGGACAATAAAACTAATAGTTTTAAAAACATGTATATATACATTCAACAAGTACAGAAGAGAGAAAAATAATAGTACAAGAATAAGAAATTTAATAAATAATTATAGTATTCTTAGAAAAATTAAAATAAAATTGAAAAATTATCTTATAATATAAGTATAAGCAAAAACGAATACAAAAATAAGAAAACGTTTTAAAGAATGTTGAAATAATACATAATAAATTGGAAAAAATATATGAAAAATTGTTTAGATTAATAACAAGATAGTATAATTCAAAGGGATAAAAACACTTTCTTTTTTTACAATAATGTGATATAATTCTAGAGGAAATGAGATATTTATACTTTAATTAAAAATATTATAGTATTTTGTTTCATAAATATAAAATAGTAAAAATAATTACTTTAAAATATCTAAAATTATATATAATATATGGAGGTTTTCTTATGAAAGCGAAAAATAGAAAAGTTGTTTTAATAGGAGCAGGAATGGTAGGGATGAGCTTTGCTTATCAATTATATTCAAGCGGACTTTGTGAAGAACTAGGATTAATCGACTTCTTCGCTGAAAAAGCTGAAGGTGAAGCAATGGACCTTAACCACGGTGGAGCTTTAGTACCACCTATTAAAGTAACTTCAGGTGGATACGAACAATGTGCTGATGCAGACGTAATCGTAATCGCTGGAGGTCTTCCACAAAAACCAGGTGAAACTCGTCTTGACCTAGTTGACAAAAACATGAAAGTTGTTAAAGATATGTCTGACCAAATCGTAGCATCTGGATTTGACGGAGTTATCGTTATCGCATCTAACCCAGTAGACGTATTAACTAACGCTTTACAAAAATTCACTGGATTCCCTAAAAACAGAATCATTGGATCTGGTACTACTTTAGACTCTTCTAGATTCCGTTACATCTTAGGAGAAAGATTAGGATTAGCACCAAGCAGTGTACGTGGATACATCATTGGAGAACACGGAGACACTCAACTTGCTGCATGGAGTAACGTAAATGTTTACGGAAAACAATTCGACAAATTCTTAGAAACTTCTAAATTCACTAAAGAAGACTTCGCTGACGTAGAAGAAAAAGTTATGCGTGCTGCATACGAAGTAATTAACCGTAAACGTGCTACTTACTACGCAATCGGTCTTGCTTTATTCACAATCGTTAAAGCTATCTTACGTGACGAAAACGTAGAATTAGCAGTAAGTGGATACTGTGAAGGTCAATACGGAATCAACGGATTATACATCGGTACTCCAGCTATCTTAGGACGTGACGGTGTTCGTGAAGTTGTAGAATTAGACTTAACAGAAGAAGAAACAGCTAAAATGCAACACTCTGCTAAAGTATTACAAGAAACTTTAGACAATGCTTACGCTGCTTTAGAAGCTTAATTCAAATAAAAAATTATAGAAGAATTAGATTCAATCCTTAAAATATAGGAGGAATTTAATTCTTCTTTTTTTTATAAAACTTAAGTAAAGAAAATAGCATATTTATAAATAAGAAAACGTTTTTTGAAAATAAAAAAATATAAAAAATTTTGTTTTCAACTACTAGACTTATATTAAAAAATTTGTTACAATATAAAAGGATGAAAAGGTTTTAAAAGTTAACAAAATAAATAAACAATAAAAAAGTAGAGGAGAAAGACTATGACAATAACGATATATGACGTAGCTAAAGAAGCAAAAGTATCGATGGCCACAGTATCAAGGGTTGTTAATAATAATCCTAATGTAAAAGAAGATACAAGACTACGTGTCCAAGAGGTTATTAAAAAATTAAGATACACACCTAACGCTGTTGCCAGAGGACTTGCTAGTAAAAAAACAACAACAATAGGTATAGTATTACCGGATATAGCAGACTTATCTTCTGCAGAAATAGTAAGTGGTATTGAATCGGTAGCTAATATGTATAAATATAACATTATCTTAGCTAACTCATGTGACGATCAAGAAATAGAGAAAAATATATTTGCATCATTTGTGAGTAAACAAGTAGATGGAATTATCTATTTAGGACATTCACTATCAGATAGTTCTAAAAACTATTTACAAGATATTCAAATACCAGTAGTATTAGCAGGAAACTTAGGGACTGATTCAGAGTTTTATTCAGTAAATATTGATTATGAAAAAGCAGCATACGATGTAACAAAAGAATTTTTAGCGAAAGGTGTTAAAAATATCTCATTAATAATAGATAAATATGAAAGTCAAAAAACACAAAGATTAATTAAAGGTTATAAAGATGCCTTAGCTTCAGAGAAAGTTGACTTCAAACCACAAAATATTATAGATGGATATAGAACATACAAAGAAAGTAATAAACTATACAAAGCCGTAAGTAATATTGATGCAGAAGTGGTAATTACTATGTTTGATGAAGTTGCTTTAGCAACAATGCAACAAGCATTAGATCTTGGAATGAGTATCCCAGGTGATTTACAAATTATTTCCCTAGAAAACACAAAACTAATAAACATGACAAGACCAAAAATTTCATCTGTATTCCAACCAATTTTTGACATAGGTGCAGTTTCTATGCGTGTCTTAACTAAAATTATAGATATAGAAAAAGCAAAACGTAAAGGTGAAGAAATTGATGAAGAAGAGCTAGCAGAATTAAAAGCTCAAGAAAAAGAGATGAATTTACCTTACAGAATAGTTCATAGACAAACAACAAAATAAAAAAGACTATTTTATAGAAGAAAAAGTTTAGAAATAGAAAAAATGAAATTTTCTAAACTTTTTTTTCATTTTCTATTGACATAATATAAAACTGATGATAGAATAATAAAAGTCTTCTGATAGAGAAGACGAACAATCAAACATTAATTAAAAAGAAATGTTAAGAAATTTTTAAAAACTCTTGACAAAACAAAATAATAATGTTAAACTAATAAAGTCTTAAAACGAAGCACTGCTTCGAAAAAAAACTTTTAAAAAATAAAAAAAGTTCTTGACAAAGACTTCTAAAAATGATAAAATAATTTAAGTGTTGAAGAAACACTTGAGATTAAAAAAAATTAAATAATGCGGGTGTAGTTTAGTGGTAAAACCTCAGTCTTCCAAACTGATGTTGTGAGTTCGATTCTCATCACCCGCTCCATTATTTTGAACATTGAAAACTAAACGAATTAAGTCAACGTTAATTCCAAAAAAGGACAGTTTTAAAAAGAAACTATAAAACTTTTTAATGAGCTAATCAAGCTAACAAATTTATTTGGAGAGTTTGATCCTGGCTCAGGACGAACGCTGGCGGCGTGCCTAATACATGCAAGTCGAGCGAAGTTTTTCTGGTGCTTGCACTAGAAAAACTTAGCGGCGAACGGGTGAGTAACACGTAAAGAACCTGCCT
>NZ_JAPWCB010000032.1:0-6274 GCF_041433745.1 Gemella sp. 27098_8_149
AATTTTATATCTGTAACAGTTGTTAATATTAGCTCAGCAATCTTTAAATACTATTATATCAATGTTTATGAGGATTTAGCCTTCAAAAGGTAGAGCGGAAGCTAGAGTAATTAATAAGTTAATTCAGCAATCTTATCTAAATAAATGCTGACTGCTTCTAGCTTTCTTTGAGGTGCTAACTCTGCGTAAGTATCCATAGTAGTTGACATTGACTTATGCCCCATTGTACCTACATTAAGCAACATTGAATCATGAGTGTGTCGAAACAAATGGAATCCATAATCTGGTGATTCTAGACTTACTAATTGAAAATGATAAAATAAGAATGTACAGTTTTGATAAAATGAAAATGTACAAATAGGTTATAATAGCGCATATTATCAGTTTCACTACCAGATTTGGCACAGCATTTATTCGACAAACCTCATTGAGTCTCTTAATAAAGAAATCAAACGTCAAACGAAAAAGAAGTTTTTTCCTAACGAGGAGTCTCCGGAACGTTACTTAGTTACTTTGTTTGAAGATTATAATTTCAAGCAAAGTCAACGAATCCATAAAGGGGGTGACCAATGTTATGACACACTCGAAAGCTTATTTGATTAATACTCCGTAACTCTACTTGAGTATTTACACATACTTATTGACAGTATCAACATGATACGAGTAGGTATTTCTTATGAGTAAATTTCATCAAAAAATTTCATAGATAAGTCCTATATATAATCATGGTAAAGTAGTAAAAATAGTTATTATCCTAGTTGATTAAAAAACTCTCTGATTTCCTCATCTTTTATAAAATAATATATAATTTTCCCCTCTCTTCTAGTGTCCAAGATGTTTTCATTAGCTAGTTTACGAAGATGGTGGGATGCAGATGCCATACTGAGATCTAGTAAACAGGCTATATCACAGACACAGAGTTCTTCAACAGCAAGGAGATAAAAGATGATATTTATCTGTTTATTATCGGTAAACTTTGTTAAAATGCGAAGTGATTTTTGAACTTTTTCCTTTTCAAGGTAGTTCATTGCGGTTGTAACATTTTGTTGATTTATAATATTCACTTGGCAGATACTATCTTTTTTCATAATATTTTCTCCTATCCTAACATAGTCCATAGCATGTTAAAAATGTTATTTTCAATCAGGATATATATCCCCAATCCTAAATAAACAACGGCAATAAACCATCTGCTATATTTTTCCAAAGTTTCTCCAACAGATGGGACTTGTGCCAATTTTTGGGCAGAAAAAACCAAGAGATAAATCATGACTAGAAATGTAAGTAAAGCCACTATCAAATCCGCTAAATTTAATGTAATAAAATATGGGACAAAGATACCAATATTGTCGGCACCACAACTTGCAAAAGTAATCATAGCGACTAGAAAAATCAAGTTTTTATTATCTTTGCGCAACCCTTCTTTGGCAATAGCTTCTCCATCAGAATCTCCTAAAAATAAAACTTTGAGACCTAAGAAAATTGGAATCAAACCGAGCAAACCTAAAATCTCTTTACTAGGAATATAATGTAAGACAAACGCAAAAAGCAAACTTAGCAATATTAGACTAACAGAGCCTAGAAATTGTCCTAAATAGATGTTAATGATGTCTTTTCTGCTTTTTCTTTTGGCAAAAAATAACATTAGGATAATAAGTAAGTCTACGGCTGTCCCAGAATACAGAATTATTGAAGTAACAATATTTTGAATCATAAAACACCTCATTCAAATTTATTTTTGAATATATTCTAACATTAAACTTTATAGATGTCAACTTCAATTCCACCAAAATATAGATAAGAAGTTAGTGTATCAAATATTAAAAAGCCCTGCCATCGAAATGATAGCAGGGCTTAACTTCAATATCCAACTGATATATTTATCTAAAAAAGGTAGAATTTTTATTGATTTATAGTACGATGTAATAAGTTTCAAAAAATCAAAAATCATTTAAAATCAATATCTTGACGTCTATTGACGTGTACTGAAGCCCTTACTTAAACTCTAAAAAATAACAAATAACACATCTTCTAAAACTATTAAAATTATTGTTTTACAATATTCATTATTAACTTCCTTCAGATTGTATAATTGTTGATTTTAATATTAAATAATTGTAAAATATATTGGTACAAATAAATAATAAAATAATTACAAAGGAGTTTTCTATGGAAATACTAACTACCCTAGGTATATTTGTCATAATTGTAATACTTGGTTCATTTTTAAATAATCTTTTTCCACGTATTCCAGCAGCTTTATTCCAAATAATACTTGGTGCTGCGGTAACATTTATTCCTAATCTCCCACTTCATTTTGAATTTGAATCAGAAATGTTTATGATGTTAATTATCGCACCCTTACTATTTACCGACGGTTTCAACGCATCCTTAAAGAATATCTGGTTATACAAACGACCAATAATATATATGGCAATATTTTTAGTTCTTATGACGGTAATTGTTGTTGGTAGCATAATTCATTTATTACTTCCAATGATTCCATGGGCAGCATGTTTTGTTTTAGCCGCTATCCTATCACCTACAGATGCTGTTGCTGTTAAATCAATAACTAAAGGAATGAAATTACCTAAAGGCCTTATGGCTATATTAGAAGGGGAATCTCTTCTTAATGATGCATCTGGTCTTGTGTCATTTAATATAGCTCTAGCCGCTGTTCTTACTAATACATTTTCTGTTACAAATGCTAGCTATAAATTTTTAGTAGTTGCAGGAGGTGGAGCAATTTTTGGACTTATTATTGGTATAGCATTCTCTTATATTAAGTTTACATTCTTAACAAAGTTTGCTGATGAATCTAATATTTTAGTTATTTTTCAATTAATAACACCAGTTATAGTATTCTATCTAGCAGAGCATATCGGTGTCTCTGGTATCGTTGCTGTCGTAATTACAGCTCTAGTTTACAACTACCAGAGAAAACTTCACTTACTCACTATTGTAAGTAGTGATGCTGCAGTAACTATAGATAGTACTCAACAAATAGCAAGTTATGTACTAAATGGTTTCGTATTTACATTTTTAGGATATTTACTCCCAGAGATATATCATACAATGTTTAACAACAGAGAAATTGATATTGTCTATGGTTTTATTATCTCTTTAGTAATCGTTTTAGGTTTAATGATTGTTAGATTAGGTTTCGTATATTTTTACTACATATCATTCCAACCTCATCTTTTTACTACTGCTAGAAAAACAGCAAAAATGATATTAAATAGAAAATTCGACAAAGGTGACTATTCTAGATTTAGCTACTCTTTAATTGCTAGTTTATGTGGTATTCATGGTACAGTAACACTTGCTACAGCCCTTATGATTCCAGTTGTAACGGCTACTGGGGATAACTTCCCACTTAGAAATACCATCCTTTTCATTGCGAGTAATGTTGTGTTACTAAGTATTGTTATTGGTACAATCGCCCTTCCACTTGTTGTTAAAGGAGAAGATGAAGAAAAAGAATATACTCAGTACTCTCTTCGTGAAAAAATCTTAGAAGGAACACTTGAAGAACTAAAAGAACGTGATATTTCTAAAAAATCTATCGAAGAAAAAGTTGCTTATGCTTTTGAAATAAAAAGTTTACATGAAATGAAAGCATACTTTAGAAACATGCACACTGGAAGATTTAAAAATGCTAGTGAAGCACTAGCATTACACAAAAAAATAATGAAAGCACAAGACAAAGCTCTTCCTGAAATACTTAAGGACAATCCTAACATCGAGCAAATATTGGAAATTTCTAAAATCATGCAACTTAGAAAATCTTTCTTATTTACTTATTCAATACCAAAAAGTTTACTTCTTAATTTGAGAATATATATAAAAGAATCTAGTCTAAAACGTCGTTTAACTCGTCATTTTGTAGCTAAAGATCTAACTCCAGAATTTTATGAGAAACTTAAAGAAAAAGTTCCAAAAAGAAGAAAAGTTAACTTCGTCAATAAATTAGATGAAATTAAACAAAGAGCCGAAGCTTCTTCTAGTCAAATTCAGGCTATCATTGATTGTTCGCCTACAGTAAGAAAAGTACTTCTTGAGACGGCCTATAAGGTTATTGATGAAAAGTGTTCAGATGAAAATACTGCAGAATTCGTTAAAGATGTATATAAATACTACTCATTCACCTTATTTGAAGTATTTTTAGAAGATATCGATTTTGAAGAAGAACTTAAAGAACTTCAAATGGAAGCAGTTCGACTTTTAAAATATAGAATATTAACGATGAGAAAATTGAATTATATTTCTCTAGAAGATTCTTATACTGCTCTTCGTGACTTAAACTTCAGTGAATCTATGATTTTCCCTCGTGAAACTGAAGAGGAATAAAATATAAAAAAGCTGACCTCAAGTTAGATTATTATCTAAACTCTGAGGTCAGTTTTATTTTATGCTATTTTTTAAATTCTACTACAAAATCATATCCATGTTCTGTTTTTGCTCCGAAGTAGGCATCTATTACGTTATATCCTCGTTTTTCTACTTTAGCAATTTTTGCTTGTATAGCAGCTTTTACTTGTTCTACAGTTGCATCTTTAGGAAGTTTTATAGTAGTATCTCCATCCACATCTAATGCTCCAGCTATTCCTGGTAAAGTTTTTAAATTGAAATAAACATTTACATCTACAGTTTCTTTTTGCTCTGCTGATCTTTTTGCTCTATTTTGAACTAACGGTGCTTTTCTAAAACCTGTATTATTAGCTGATGTAGATTTAGATTCTTTTGTGAATTCTACAACATAATCATAGCTATCTCCACCTTCAACGATTTGATCTAAGTCAGTAGTTGAAACAACTTTAAAACCTTGTTTTTTCAATTTTTCTATTTGTGCTTTTGTTTTTTCTTCAATAGCTTTCTTAATTTCTTCTTTTGTAGCATTTCCAGATAAAGTTAACATATTGTTTTCTCCTACTTCACCTAATGCTCCGGCTATATCTTTTAGATTTGTTAGATTGTAATAGATATTTATTTGTTTTGTTTTATTTGATAAATCTCTTTTTACAACTTTTTTAGCTCTTACTTGAACTTCTGGTGCAATTCTGAAGCCTGTAGTTCCTGTTTTCTCTTTAATGAAAGTAACTACATAATTAAAGTTCTTCACAATAGTATCTTGCTCGAATACTATTTCTTCTTTTACTTTATATCCATGTTTAGCTAATTCTTGAGCCTTAGCTTGAATTTTTGCTTTAACTAATCCTTTCACTTCATCTTCAGTTGCTGAATTTGGAATAGCTACTGTATTATTTTCTCCTGGATCAGATAAAAATCCATTGATATCTGGCATTCCATCATAATTATAACTTATATTTACCGTACCGTCTGGTTGATTTGCCGCACGTGCTACTCTTCTTGCTCTAACTTGAACTTCAGGAGCATTTCTAAAACTAGAAGTTCCTTCAGAAGTTGAAGCAGGTTGTGTTGGTGCTGTTGATGTAGTTGATCTTTCAGTAGTAGGCTGTGTCGGCGTTGGTGTAGCTTCTCCTGATCCATGACCTATTGCTGTACTTCCATTATCAATAGTAGTTCCTTCGTTACGACCATTTGTTAAATTATCTTTATTATAATTTGGTGCCGGTAATTCTTCACCTGGAACATTAATCTCATCAATCTTAGTTTGATATTCATCTGCAGCATCTACTGCTGCATCGTGATCTTTAGCATTATTTATCGCTTCTAATCCTGCTTCTTTTAATTCTTTTAATTTAGCTTCTAATTTAGCTTTTTCTGCTTCATCTTTAACTTTTTCAATTTCACTAAGTTTTGAAGCCGCAATTTTTTCAATAACATCTTTTCCATCTTTTTTTGCTTCCTCAAGTTTTTCATCTTTAGGTGCTACTTCTTTAGACGGACTATCTTCTTTTGGAGCTGCTGGTTCTTCCGCTTTTGGCGCTGGAGCTGCTGGTTCTTCCGCTTTTGGCGCTGGGGCCGCTGGTTCCTCCGCTTTCGGTGCTGGAGTTGCTGGCTCTTCTGCTTTTGGTGCTGGAGCTGCTGGCTCTTCCACTTTTGGTGCTGGAGCTGCTGGTTCCTCTGCTTTTGGCGCTGGTGTCGCTGGCTCTTCTGCTTTCGGTGCTGGAACTGATGGTTCCTCTGCTTTCGGTGCTGGAACTGATGGTTCCTCTGCTTTTGGCGCTGGCGTTGCTGGCTCTTCTGCTTTTGGTGCTGGCGCTGCGGGTTCCTCTGCTTTTGGTGCTGGCGCTGCGGGTTCCTCTGCTTTTGGCGCTGGCGCTGCGGGTTCCTCTGCTTTTGGCGCTGG
>NZ_JAPWCB010000033.1:0-3128 GCF_041433745.1 Gemella sp. 27098_8_149
ACCAGTTAAGGAAATTGAAACACCAGTTACGAAAACACCATTAACACCAGAAGACTACACTAAAGGTATTAAGATTCCAGAGGGTGGAAAAGTAACGAATGTAGAAAACATTCCAGACTTAACAACACCAGGTAAGAAAGATCCAGTTAAAGTAACTGTAGAATTACCAAATGGTAAAACAATTACAGTAGAAGTACCAGTAACAGTAACACCAATTAACGAAATCATTAAGAATGTTGGAGACCCAATAACTAATGACGACGTTGAGAAAAATGTTATGATTCCAGAAGGTGGAAAAATTGTTTCTATTGGAAATAAACCAGGAACAGAAACACCAGGGGTTAAACCAGTGGTTCCAGTAGTAATTGAATTACCAAATGGAAAACAAATTACAGTAGAAGTACCAGTAATTGTTAAACCTAAAGTTACGCCAGTAGTAGTAAAAGTAGGAACTCCAATAACTGAAGAAGATGTTAAGAAACATGTAGACCTTCCAGAAGGATGGAAAGTTACTAAAGTTGGAGAAATCCCAACAACTGCAACACCAGGTGAAAAAACATCTGTACCTGTAGAAGTAGAATTACCAGATGGACGTAAAGTTACAGTGGAGGTACCAGTAATAGTAACACCAAAAGTAAGTACAATTATCGTACCTCAAGGAACAGTAATTACTCCTGAAGATGTGAAGAACCACATTGAATTACCAAAAGAACCAGGATGGGAAATTGTAGAAGTTGGAGAAATTCCATCAACAGTTCCAGCAGGAGTAAAACCAAGTGTTAAAGTTAAGGTTAAATTACCAAATGGAAGAGTAATTGATTTAGAAGTACCAGTTATTTCAACACCAAAAGTAACACCAATTGTGGTAGAAGTAGGAACACCTATTACTAAAGAAGATGTGAAGAAACATGTTGAACTTCCTAAAGAATCAGGATGGGAAATCGTTGAAGTAGGAGAAATCCCAACAACAGAAACTCCAGGTGAAAAAACAGCTGTTAAAGTTAAGGTAAAACTACCAACAGGAGAAATCGTTGAAGTAGAAGTACCAGTAACAGTAACACCAAAAGCGACACCAGCTCCAAGACCAACAGTAAAAACAACTCCGATTGTAGTAGAGGTTGGAACACCAATTACTAAAGATGATGTTAAGAAACACGTTGAATTACCAAATGGTGCTCAAATAGTTGAAGTAGGAGAAATCCCAACAACAGAAACAGCAGGACAAAAACCAAGTGTTAAAGTTAAAGTTAAATTACCAACAGGAGAAATTGTTGAAGTAGAAGTACCAGTAACAGTAACTCCTAAGAAAGAAACTTCGACACCACGTTCTGAAAAACCGTCAACACCAGAAGTACCAGCTACTCCAGAAGCACCAAAAGCTCCTGTAGCTAAAACAGGCGAAAAAGTATTACCAAACACTGGTATTGCAGATAGCAACTCAGGATTAGCAGGTTTAGGATTAGCAATCTTCGGATTAGCAGCAGCTGCAAGAAGACGTAAACAAAAATAATAAAAACTATTATTAAAGTAATATCACTTTGAAGTAGTAAATGAAGAGGCACTCTTGATAAAAATCAGGAGTGCTTTTTTGATTTATGAATATTTTGATAGAAGTGTATATAATATTTAGAAATACTGTAATGTTTTATGAAGGAGTTTGGAAATTAATTATAATTGATTATATGAAATTATAAATTATTAATTAAGTAAATTAATATAACATTTATAGGCTGATAATATTGAGAATTATTAATATATTTTTTACAAAGATTAAATTAACATATAATAATATTTAAAGATCAATTGGAAATTTTAAAGTTAGTGGTTATATTTTTATAATTTAGTAATAGTTAGGAACGTAATAACATTTGAAATTAGCATTAAAATATAGTATAATATATGGCAGTATAGATAGCTTGCATAAGTTACTTTATACGCGGAAATGTTTTCTTATTTTTATTCATACTTATTTATAGAAATTATTTTATTGCATTAATTCTATAAATTAGTTTTATAAATATAACATTAAAAGGAGGTTTAACATGTATAGTAAAAACAATAAAAAAATGAATGAACAAAAACAACTTGAAAAAGTTAATCAATACGGGATTAAAAAGTTCAATGTTGGAACAGCGTCAGTATTAGTGGCAGCTGGATTTGCATTCTTAGGAGGGGGCAACGCTTTAGCTAACAATGATACTGCGGTAAACAATGCTAATGAACCAGCAACACCAGCAGCGACAGCCACAGCTAAAGAAGAGACACCTGCACCTACGGTAGAAAAAGCAAACAAAGCTAACCTAAGTGCTGCAATCGCACGTGTCCAAAATGCAATCGCAAAAGCAGCTGTAACAGAAAAAACAGCTTCAGCAATTGAAGAAGGAAAAGCAGAATTAGCTAATGCTCAAGCTCTAGAAGCTAGCGAAACAGCTACACAAGGTGAAGTTGATAAAGCTACAGTAGCATTAAAAAATAGAGCTTTCGTATTAGAAAGTATGCCAAAAGCAACAGCTGATAAAAAAGAAGAAAAAGTAAACAAAAACCAAGATTCACGTAACGGTCAAGCTATTCCTGGACAAGGTGAAAGTGGATTTAGAGCAGTAGATACAACTGCAGCTAATTCAGCATCAGAAGCAGCTAAATATAAAGGCATTCGTGATGCTGCTATTCCAGAGTTGCAAGCAAATATTGATAAAATTCAAGCTCAAATAGCAAAAGAAGAAGCGCTACCTGCGAATAAAAAAGATCAATTTAAAATTGATGTTTTAAAAGGTATTAAACAAAAAGCAGAAAATGTTATTACAACTGCAAATGCAGCGGATGCAACATCAGCTCAAAAAATGAGCCAACAAGCAGAAGCTGTTAAATCTGAACGTGACTTATTAGCATTATATTTAGCCGGAAAAACTGAATTAGGTGCCCCAGCAAGTGAAAACCATGCTGGTTACGGTAACAACCCTAAAAACGGTGTATTCGAAAGCTTAAAAGAAGGTTTCGGGGATAAAGTAACATTCACTGATGCTGATAAAAAATCAGAAACAATTGCTACTCAATATGAAAGTGGACGTGACATTACTAATAAAGTAAATAATGTTCCAAATGCAAAAGATCCAATCGGTAGTGCAACA
>NZ_JAPWCB010000034.1:0-3058 GCF_041433745.1 Gemella sp. 27098_8_149
GGGAGTAGAACAAGCTAAGGCTAACGGAACAACAGAAGTAAACAATGTAAATCCAACGCCAGTAGCGAAACCAGCGGCTAAGAAAGCAGTAGAAGACGCGTTAGCTGAGAAGATTAAAGAAATTGAAGCAAACAACGACTTAACAGCAGAAGAAAAAGCAGCAGCTAAGCAAGAAGCGCAAGATAAGGCAGCTGCAGCGAAGACTGCGATTGACAATGCGACAACAAACGCAGGAGTAGAACAAGCTAAGGTTAATGGAACAACAGAAGTAAACAATGTAAATCCAACGCCAGTAGCGAAACCAGCAGCTAAGACAGCGATTGATAATGCGCTTAAAGCCAAAGAAGCAGAAATCGATGCTCGAGATGATCTGACAGCTGAGGAAAAAATAGCAGCTAAGGAAGAAGCTAAAGCCAAAGCAGATGCAGCAAAACAAGCAGTTGATAAAGCGACAACAAATGCTGATGTTGAAAATGCAAAAACTACTGGGGTAGCAGATGTAAACTCATTGAATCCAGTAGCAGTTAAGAAACCGGAGGCTAAAAAAGCAGTTGATGAAGCACTTAAAGCTAAAGAAGCAGAAATTGATGCGAACAATGACTTAACAGCAGAAGAAAAACAAGCAGCTAAGGAAGAAGCAAAGGCCAAAGCAGATGCGGCTAAGCAAGCAATCGATGAAGCTGATACAGACATTAAGGTTGATGTAAATAGTATATCTGGTTTAAGTGATGTAAATTCATTTAGTCCAGAACCAGTTAAGAAATCAGAGGCTAAAAAAGCAATTGATGCAGCTCTAGAGAAGAAAATAGAAGAAATTGATGCTCGAGATGATTTAACAACTGAAGAGAAAACTGCAGCAAAAGCTGAAGCAGAAAACAAAGCTAATGAGGCGAAAGAAGCGATTGATGCAGCAGATACAGATATTAAAGTTGATGTAAATAGTATATCTGGTTTAAGTGATGTAAATTCGTTTAGCCCAGAAGCAGCTAAAAAACCAGCAGCTAAACAGGCAATAGATGATGCATTAAAAGCGAAAGAAGATGCAATAGATGCAAATGATGATTTAACAGCCGAAGAGAAAGCTAAGGCCAAAGCAGAAGCAAAGGCCAAAGCAGATGCAGCGAAAGAAGCAATCGACAATGCGACAACAAACGCAGAAGTGGAGCAGGCTAAGACTGCAGGAACAACAAGTGTAGATTCAGTGAATCCAGTAGCAGTTAAGAAACCAGCAGCTAAGCAATCAATAGACGAAGTACTTAAAGCTAAGAACGATGAGATAGACGCACGTACAGACTTAACAGATGAAGAGAAAACTGCGGCTAAAGCAGAAGCTAAGAAGAAAGCTGATTCAGCGAAAGAAGCAATTGATAATGCGACAACAAACGCAGAAGTGGAACAAGCTAAGACTAATGGAACAACAAGTGTAGATTCAGTAAATCCAACGGCACAAGCAAAACCAGCTGCGAAAAAAGCAATAGACGATGCTCTGAAATCTAAGAACGATGAGATAGACGCACGTACAGACTTAACGGACGAAGAAAAAACGGCGGCTAAGGCAGAAGCTAAGAAGAAAGCCGATGCAGCAAAAGAAGCGATC
This sequence comes from Gemella sp. 27098_8_149, assembly GCF_041433745.1. Lineage (NCBI taxonomy): Bacteria > Bacillati > Bacillota > Bacilli > Caryophanales > Gemellaceae > Gemella > Gemella sp. 27098_8_149. The sequence goes on from NZ_JAPWCB010000034.1 coordinate 1,598, forward strand.
GATAATGCGACAACAAACGCAGGAGTAGAACAAGCTAAGGCTAACGGAACAACAGAAGTAAAAGCTGTAGACCCACAACCGGTAGTGAAAACAGAAGCTAAGAAAGCGATCGACGATGCGCTTAAAGCTAAGAATGACGAGATCGACGCGAACAACGACTTAACAGATGAAGAAAAAACTGTAGCTAAGAAAGACGCTAAAGCTAAAGCAGACGCAGCAAAAGAAGCAATCGATAACGCGCCAACAAACGCAGAAGTAGAACAAGCTAAGGCTAACGGAACAACAGAAGTGAAAGCTGTGGACCCACAACCAGTAGCGAAAACAGAAGCTAAGAAAGCAATCGAAGACGTTCTTAAAGCTAAGAATGATGAGATTGACGCACGTACGGATTTAACAGACGAAGAAAAAGCTAAAGCGAAAGAAGAAGCTAAGAAAAAAGCCGATGCAGCAAAACAAGCGATCGATAATGCGCCAACAAACGCAGGAGTAGAACAAGCTAAGGCTAACGGAACAACAGAAGTAAAAGCTGTAGACCCACAACCAGTAGCGAAAACAGAAGCTAAGGAAGCGATCGACGATGCGCTTAAAGCTAAGAATGATGAAATCGATGCGCGTTCAGACTTAACAGACGAAGAAAAAGCTAAAGCAAAAGAAGAAGCTAAGAAAAAAGCAGACGCAGCGAAAGAGACGATCGACAACGCGCCAACAAACGAGGGTGTAGAACAAGCTAAGACTAATGGAACAACAGAAGTAAACAATGTAAATCCAGAAGCAGTAGCAAAACCAGCTGCGAAACAAGCAATTGACGAAGCTCTGAAAGCTAAGAACGACGAGATTGACGCACGTACGGACTTAACAGACGAAGAGAAAACTGCGGCAAAAGAAGAAGCTAAGAAAAAAGCAGATGCAGCGAAAGAAGCAATCGACAATGCGACAACAAACGCAGAAGTAGACCAAGCTAAGACTAATGGAACAACAGAAGTAAACAATGTAAATCCAGAAGCAGTAGCAAAACCAGCTGCGAAACAAGCAATTGACGAATCTCTGAAAGCTAAGAATGATGAGATAGATGCTCGCACAGACTTAACAGATGAAGAGAAAACTGCGGCAAAAGAAGAAGCTAAGAAAAAAGCAGACTTAGCGAAAGAAGCGATCGATAATGCGACAACAAACGCAGAAGTAGATCAAGCTAAGGATAACGGAACGTCAGAAGTAACTTCAGTAAATCCACAACCAGTAGCAAAAACAGAAGCTAAGAAAGCAATCGATGAATCTCTGAAAGCTAAGAATGATGAGATAGATGCTCGCACAGACTTAACAAGCGAAGAAAAAGCCGCAGCTAAGCAAGAAGCGAAAACCAAAGCAGATGCAGCGAAAGAAACGATCGACAACTCGACAACAAATGCAGAAGTAGACCAAGCTAAGGATAACGGAACAACAGAAGTAAAAGCTGTAGACCCA
>NZ_JAPWCB010000035.1:0-3017 GCF_041433745.1 Gemella sp. 27098_8_149
CTGAAGCAGAAGCTGGTGCTTTAAACGGTTGGAAAATTGAAGTTGGTGAGAAAGTAAATGCTGTTAAACCTCTTGATGTAACAAATGTTACTGATAAAGACGGGAACGCAAGTACTCGTGAAGTGCCAAAATCAAAAATCTATTCAAACGATGGAGAATTGAAAAAATACCAAACTTCAGGTGAAAATAGTTATGTCAATGGTAGTGGTGCTGTTCCTTCAGTAACTCCAACAATTGATGTAATGAGAACAAATGCGTTTGGTGAAGTTAAAAACCGTGATTACTACCTAGAATTAGGAAGTAAAGGTACAACACTTTCTAAAGAATTTGATGTAAACGGGAATTCACGTTTAAATGTTAACTTAATTCACAGTGCTGCATACGGAGGTTCAACATCAACATCAGCAGGTGAAAGAGTTAAATTAACAATAGTAGATGCATTTACTGGTAAAGAAATCAAACCAGTTGAAGGTAAAAATGGACCATTAGCAACAGAACAAGCTGCTTTGGCTGCTAATGGATGGAACCACTTAGACCGTATTTATGATATTCCAGCAGAAACTACAAAAATTAAAGTGTTAATTGAAGCTGGAAGTCAAGGAACAAATACTTTAATTAATGACAACAAGATCAATATTAAAGATGGTTACTTAATCGGTGGTATTGGTATTGCAACTGCACCAGCTGCTGAAGTAGTAACAAACGTTCGTTCAGATGGTAAAACAGGTGAATACGGTTATACAAAAGATACAATCTACGAAAAAGGTCAAAAAGGTAACTTTGACATTACAATTAAAAACACTGGTGGAATGAATATTGACTATTATAATGCATCAAATGTCGAAGTAACAGTAGAAGTTCCTAAAGGTGTAGTATTAGAAGATAAAATCTACAATGCCAATGGTGGATCAAACTGGTTAGGAAATGTTTGGGCAAATACTATCAAATGGGTTCCAAATGATCCAAGTGATAACTCAAAAGGTGGAAAATTAACGTATAACGTACCAGCAGGAAATCGTATGGCTGCAGCAGAGACAAACTCTCGTACAACAAGTATTCCATTTACAGCTGCAGATAACTTCGTAGGACCAGCTGACTTTAAAGTAACAGTTAAGAGTGGATTTGGAGATACAGATGCAGAAGGTAACAGACTGTACTCATATACTGCTAATGGATTAACACCTCCATATGAAAATGAATTTAACCGTAATGGTTTAGCAGATTCAGATAATCCTGATTACAAATATGGTAAAGTAATCTTTATCAATAGTTTACAAACTAACTCAGTTATTACAGTACCAATTAATACGACTGATGAACAACTTAAAGCAATTGCTTATGCGAAAGCTCAAGAAGCGATTAAATCTCCAGAATTCACAAAATTATTAACAGATGTTACTGGTACAGCTGCACTAGGTGACACTAATGGTTCAACTTTTGTTAATAAAGATGAAATCGCAATTACGAAAGTTGCTGAAGATGGACGTGGTGTTGTTAAAGTACCAGTAACTTATACAGTAGATGGTAAAACATATGAAACTACTGTTGATATTGAGGTAAATGTTGTTAAATCAACAACAAAACCAGTAGTAGTATTTGAAGGTGAAACACCAAAATTAGACAAAGATTCAGTAACACCAGGTGAAGGTGGAACAGTTGGAGAACCAACAACAGTTCCATCTACAAAAGATAAAGCTGGAAAAACAGATGTATCAGTAGATGTACCAGTAACTTACGATAATGGAAAAGTAACTGAAACAGTTAAAGTTCCAGTAACAGTATTACCAGTAGCTAAAGGTGATGTAACAGTAGCTAAAGGAACAACTCCAGATAAACTGAAAGACTTAGCAAAAGCTAAAGCTGATGAAGCCGTTAAAGCAACTGATTTTGTATCTAAACTACCACAAGGTGCAAAAGTAACTGTTGGCGATGTGACTGAAGATGTATTAGCTAAAATAACAGCTGAAAAAGGAACAAACACAGGTACTGTTAACGTACCAGTAACATACACAGTTGATGGAAAAGACTACACAACTACAATCCCTGTAACAGTAAATGTTAAAGGTTCAGATGTTAAACCTGTATACGTTGTAGAAGGTGACAAACCGGAAGCTAAAGATGTAAACAAAGCAATTACTCCTGATACAGATGGAACTGCAACACCTGTAACTGATGAAGACATCAACAAAGCTATCCCAACAACAGAAGGTAAAGTTGGAGCAACTGATGTAAATGTAAAAGTACCAGTAACATATGAAGGAGTAAAAGATCCTGAAGAAGTAACAGTACCAGTAACAGTATTACCAAAAGTTAAACCAGAAGGTGTAACAGTACCTAAAGATGCTGATAAGACTGAATTAGCAAAAGTTGTTAAAGAAAAAGCAGAAGAAGCAGCTAAAAAACTTAACGGTCTTCCAGAAGGTGTAACAGTTACAGTAACAAATGTTGAAACAACTCCTGGAACAGATAAAACAGGTAAAACAGAAAAACCAGCAACTGTAACAGTTGAATACAAAGACAAAGATGGAAACAAAATCACTAAAGTGATTGAAGTACCAGTAAATGTTGTCTCTTCAACTCCACCAGAAGTAGTAGTATTTGAAGGTGACACACCAAATTCTGAAGAAATTAAGAAAGGTATTACACCTGGAGAAGGTGGAACAGTAGGAGACCCTACAAAAGTTCCATCTACAGTAGGAAAAGCAGGGGATAAAGACGTTGAAGTTGAAGTACCAGTAACTTACGATAATGGTAAATTCAAAGAAAACGTTAAAGTTCCAGTAACAGTATTACCAAAACCAACAGCAGGTTCAGTTATTGTACCGAAAGATCTTTCAGAAAAAGAATTAAAAGATAAAGTTGGTAAAGATGCAGAAAATGCAATCAACAATGAAGAATTCAAGAAAAAACTTCCTGAAGGAGCAACTGTTAAAGTTGATTTAACAAATGTTACATTACCGAAAACTTCAACACCAGGTAAAGCTGGAGAAGTAGAAGTACCAGTTATTTACACTGTA
>NZ_JAPWCB010000036.1:0-993 GCF_041433745.1 Gemella sp. 27098_8_149
AGTCCTCGACCTATTAGTATTAGTCAGCTGAACACGTTACCGTGCTTACACTCCTAACCTATTCTCCTTGTCGTCTTCAAGGGGTCTTAATATCCGTGGGAAATCTCATCTCGAGGGGGGCTTCATGCTTAGATGCTTTCAGCTCTTATCCCTTCCGTATTTAGCTACCCAGCTATGCCACTGGCGTGACAACTGGTACACCATTGATACGTCCATCCCGGTCCTCTCGTACTAAGGACAGCTCCTCTCAAATTTCCTACGCCCACGACGGATAGGGACCGAACTGTCTCACGACGTTCTGAACCCAGCTCGCGTACCGCTTTAATGGGCGAACAGCCCAACCCTTGGGACCGACTACAGCCCCAGGATGCGATGAGCCGACATCGAGGTGCCAAACCTCCCCGTCGATGTGGACTCTTGGGGGAGATAAGCCTGTTATCCCCAGGGTAGCTTTTATCCGTTGAGCGATGGCCCTTCCATGCGGAACCACCGGATCACTAAGTCCTGCTTTCGCACCTGCTCGACTTGTAGGTCTCACAGTCAAGCTCCCTTGTGCCTTTACACTCTGCAAATGATTTCCAACCATTCTGAGGGAACCTTTGAACGCCTCCGTTACTCTTTGGGAGGCGACCGCCCCAGTCAAACTGCCCACCTGACACTGTCTCCCGGTCTTCTACGCCGAGGGTTAGAATTTCAATACAGCAAGGGTAGTATCCCAACAACGCCTCCTCATACACTGGCGTGCATGATTCTCTGGCTCCTACCTATCCTGTACATACTGCATCAAAATTCAATATCAAGCTACAGTAAAGCTCCATGGGGTCTTTCCGTCCTGTCGCGGGTAACCTGCATCTTCACAGGTACTATGATTTCACCGAGTCCATCGTTGAGACAGTGCCCAAATCGTTACGCCTTTCGTGCGGGTCGGAACTTACCCGACAAGGAATTTCGCTACCTTAGGACCGTTATAGTTACGGCCGCCGTTTACTGGGG
>NZ_JAPWCB010000037.1:0-932 GCF_041433745.1 Gemella sp. 27098_8_149
GCTTTATTAAAAATGTCAGAATGCCCTACATACCTTAGATTAAAGAAACAACGCTTCAAATGCAGAGAGTGTAATTCTAAGTTTTGTGCTGAAACATCATTTGTACAAAAGCACTGCAGTATATCAAAAAATCTTATATTTTATATTATGAAGAATCTATCTAAAACATTATCTTTTAAAGATATAGCTGAATTAAGTAATGTATCAGTATCTACAGTAGTAAGAGTAATGAAATCATGCAGAGAAGCTGTAGAAGTTAAGACTCATTCAAACCTACCAGAACACCTATGTTTTGATGAGATAAAATCAACTAAAGATAGTAAAAATGGAATGAGTTTCGTATTCTTAGATGCTAAAACACATGACTTTATAGATATTGTAGACGGAAGAACACAACATATATTAAAACAATACTTTATGAGATATCCAAGAAAAGCACGAAAGAAAGTGAAGACAATCTGTATAGATATTTATCCTCCTTATATGAATATGATTAGAGAGATGTTCCCTAACGCTGAAATAATAATAGATAGATTTCACATGGTTCAAAATATTAATAGAGAATTAAACAAAGCTAGAGTAAAACTAATGAATCAATATAAGAATAAAAAAGGCTCTACTTACACTATTCTAAAGAACTTCTGGAAAGTAATATTAGAAGATAGAGATATAGTAAATTCAACAAAAACATTCTATTCTAGAAGCTTTAAACGTTATGTAACTAGAAAAGAAGTATTAGATTATATATTAGCCATAGATGCCGAATTTACAGCTAGCTATGAGAGAGTACATGAGATAAGAGAAGCTATTAAGGCTAAAGATTCTGTAGAATTAGAGAAATATATAGATATGGATACTAGAGGCTTATCTAAAGGTGTATCTAAAGCTATAAATACTATGAAAAAACACAAAGACTATATGCTTAACGCTGT
>NZ_JAPWCB010000038.1:0-889 GCF_041433745.1 Gemella sp. 27098_8_149
TCCAGCACTTATTTGTAACTGGGTTAATCGCTTTAGAGTAGCTGGTCCTGATGCATTGAGAGAACGAAGGAAAGGTCGGGAAATCTTAATGGCTAAATCACCTAAAAAGTTAAGTAAGGAAACAACAAGTCAAACCACAAATGATAATATATCTAAAGAATATGTAAAAGAATTAGAAGATAAATTACTACAACTAAGGATAGAAAATGCATTTTTAAAAGAAGCGAGGAGACTGCGTTTAGCGGAAGAAGCAGAAATGAAAAGAAGGCGCGAATTATAAGCAGTCTCCGAGGAGAATTCATACTTAAAGACCTTCTTTTATATGCGAAAATGCCAAAAGCAACATATATGTACTGGCAGAAGAGATTCAATAGAGTTAATCCAGATAAAGAAATTGAAGAGAAAGTATTAGAAATAAGAAAGAATAACAAAGATTATGGTTATAGACGTATATATGGTGCGCTACGTAATTTAGGATATATAATAAACAAAAAGAAAGTTCAAAGAATTATACAAAAATTAGGCTTACAGGTTACATCATTCACTAGAAAAAGTAGAAAATACAATTCATATAAAGGGAAAATTGGAAAAACAGCTAAAAATAGAATTAGAAGACGATTCAATACTAATATTCCACATCAAAAAATCACTACAGACACAACTGAATTTAAATATTATGAAGTTAGTGAGAGAGGTAAATTAGTAGTAAAGAAACTTTATTTAGATCCATTTATGGATATGTATAATGGTGAGATAATAAGCTATAGTATAAGTGAGAACCCATCAGCCCAAAGTATAATGGATGCACTAGAAGAAGCTATTAAAGTCACAGCTAAATCACCTTATAGGAGAACTTTCCACTCTGATCAAGGATGGGCTTATCAAATGA
>NZ_JAPWCB010000039.1:0-839 GCF_041433745.1 Gemella sp. 27098_8_149
AGGGCGAAATAGTATGATGGAGTAGACCCGAAACCAAGTGATCTACCCATGGCCAGGTTGAAGTTTAGGTAACACTGAATGGAGGACCGAACCAGGACACGTTGAAAAGTGTTTGGATGAGCTGTGGGTAGCGGAGAAATTCCAATCGAACTTGGAAATAGCTGGTTCTCTCCGAAATAGCTTTAGGGCTAGCCTCGTTGTGAGTTTACTGGAGGTAGAGCACTGTTTGGACTAGGGGCCCATCCCGGGTTACCGAATTCAGACAAACTCCGAATGCCAGATAAATATCAACGGGAGTCAGACTGCGGGTGATAAGGTTCGTAGTCGAAAGGGAAACAGCCCAGACCGCCAGCTAAGGTCCCAAATTGTATGTTAAGTGGAAAAGGATGTGATGATGCACAGACAACCAGGATGTTGGCTTAGAAGCAGCCACCATTTAAAGAGTGCGTAATAGCTCACTGGTCGAGTGACATCGCGCCGAAAATGTACCGGGGCTAAACATACAACCGAAGCTGCGGATATAACTAATGTTATATGGTAGGAGAGCGTTCTAACATCGTAGAAGCCGAGCTGTAAGGCGAGGTGGAGAGGTTAGAAGTGAGAATGCCGGTGTGAGTAGCGAAAGATAGGTGAGAATCCTATCCACCGAATGACTAAGGTTTCCAGAGGAAGGCTCGTCCGCTCTGGGTAAGTCGGGACCTAAGGTGAAGCCGAATGGTGAAGCCGATGGACAACAGGTAGAAATTCCTGTACCACCAAATATCGTTTGAGAGAAGTGGGGACAGAGGAGGCTAATTGATCGTCCTGATGGAATAGGACGTCTAAGCACAAAGGTTGAG
>NZ_JAPWCB010000041.1:0-744 GCF_041433745.1 Gemella sp. 27098_8_149
AAAAAAGGTTCTGTAGTTGTTAAGTATGTAGATGCTCAAGGAAATGAAATTAGTGAAGCGGTAACTGTTAAAGAGAATGCAGTAGTAGAAAAAGCTGCGACAAAAGTTTATGCAGACCGTGAAGAAACAACATATACAGCTACAAATGAAGAATACAGTACTGTAGAAAGCCGTAAAGATGTTATCGAAGTTAATGGTAAGAAATATGTCTTCCGTGGAGTGTATGAAGTTTCTGATAAATTCAACAATGTAATAGAAGAAACAGGTAAGGTAAAAGAAGGAACTACAACAGTTGTTTATCAATATGATGAAATCATCCCAATAGATCCAACTAAACCTAACAATGGAGAACAAAATCCTCCAAAACCAGAGGATAAAATTCCTAACGATCCAAAAGGTCGTACATATAAAGATTTAGGTTTATTAACAGAAGTGAAACGAAACATTACTTATGTTTATGAAAATGGACCGAAAGCAGGGCAAGAAGCAAGTACGCCAGTTGAACAAACTGCAAGATTCACAAGAACTGCAGAAATCAATAGTAGAACAGGTGAAGTAGTATACACAAGTGAGTGGACTAAAGAACAAAAACTTGATGAAGTAGTATCACCAAAAATCGATAAATATACAGTTGATAAAGAAAAAGTAGCAGAATTACCTGTAACACATGAATCTACCGATAGTAGTGAAGTTGTTAAATACCGTGAAAATCCTGAAATTATCGAACATGATGCAGCAAAAGAC
>NZ_JAPWCB010000042.1:0-721 GCF_041433745.1 Gemella sp. 27098_8_149
GGAGGCGAAGTCTCCGAAACAAAAAACCACCCGCTATGCGGGTGCGAGATAAAAGTTAAACAATTGAAAAATCATCCTTTCTTGATAAAATAAGAGTAGTTCAAGCTCTAAAATAAAGAAAGGATGATTTTTAATTATGGCAAATAAACATAATAGTTTATCGCATACAAAGTGGTTATGTAAATACCATATTGTATTTACCCCTAAGTATAGACGAAAAATAGAATTTAATCAATACAAACGAGATATAGTAGATATAATAAAAAGGTTATGTAAGTATAAAGGAGTGGAAATAATAGAAGGACATATAATGCCAGATCATATACATTTGCTATTATCAATACCACCGAAATATAGTGTATCAAGTTTTATGGGGTATTTGAAAGGGAAAAGTTCACTGATGATATTTGATATGCATGCAAACTTGAAATATAAGTATGGGAATAGAAAATTTTGGGCAGAAGGATACTATGTAAGTACTGTAGGTTTGAATGAAAGTACAATAAGAAAATATATCAGAGAACAAGAAACGCATGACATTTCAATAGACAAATTGACAACAAAAGAATATACAAATCCATTTGGAAATAAGAAAAAATAGATAAACCCATTTAACGGGTAGCGGGCGTTAATATACAATAGGGCTTGAACGAATGTGAAAGCCAGCGCCTTGAGGTGCGTGTTAGTAACAAAGGGTTATACCCGAAGAGAAAACCACCCC
>NZ_JAPWCB010000043.1:0-514 GCF_041433745.1 Gemella sp. 27098_8_149
GCTCAAACTATAAAAATTCAAGAGAAGATATTGACGAATTAGGAAAAACATTAAAACAAACCTTTGGAAAAACAGTAAGATATAATTTTTGATAAAAAATATAAAAACATTAGAACGTTAAGAGAATATCTAAAAATAACGAATAGAGGGTATTTCAAAAATTTCTAAAGAAAACAAAAAGTATAATTATAGAAAATCTAAATAATTAAGGACATGAAGGAAAGTTATGAGAAAGAGTTATTTAAGAGGAACATGGTTAATACTATTCTGGGCAATATTGTTTGTTTTGTTTAGTATCGCATCGACCATAAGACTATATGAAGATAGAACGAAATCAGCAGAAGTGCAGTATAAAGAAGGAAATCAATTCCAAGAATCTAGTGGTTATACTTTTATTAAGGTAGAAGCCCTTGAAGAGTTAGATATTACTGATGATAGTCTAAAAGATAATCAAAAATTTTATATGCTTCAGCATGAACATGGATTTGTAATGTTAAAAGCTTCTAAGGAAGAT